>JAZSBS010000027.1:0-9410 GCA_045602525.1 Acutalibacteraceae bacterium | reverse complement strand
TTGAAGTAAGCAACTGCTGCTTCTTCGGTAGGCATATTAGCAACTTCTACGTAATATTTAACGCCGTTTGCTACGATGTTCTTAGCATCTTCGAGACCAACTTCGTTCTGGGTAGCGCAAGGCATAACAACGTCAACCTTTTGCTCCCAAGGACGCTTACCTGCAAAGAAAGGAACACCAAACTTGTCAGCGTAATCCTGAACCTTGTCACGACCTGATGCACGCATTTCAAGCATAAAGTTAAGCTTTTCTTCGGTTACAACACCGTCAGCATCATAAACGTAGCCGTCAGGACCTGAAATGGTAACAACCTTACCGCCAAGCTCTGCAACCTTCATTGCAGTACCCCAAGCAACGTTACCGAAGCCTGAGATTGCAAAGGTCTTGCCCTTAACTTCTTCACCAAACGTCTTAAGCATTTCTTGAACATAGTAAACAGCACCAAAGCCTGTAGCTTCAGGACGAATAAGTGAACCGCCAAACGAACGGCCTTTACCGGTAAGAACGCCGGTAAACTCGTTACGAAGACGCTTGTACTGACCGTAAAGATAGCCTACCTCACGTGCACCTACACCGATATCACCTGCAGGAACGTCGGTGTCTGCACCAATGTGCTTTGCAAGCTCGGTCATAAAGCTCTGGCAAAATCTCATAATTTCACCGTCTGAACGGCCACGTGGGTCAAAGTCGGAACCACCCTTACCGCCGCCCATAGGAAGACCTGTAAGACTGTTTTTAAAGGTTTGTTCAAAACCGAGGAATTTCATAATTGATGCGTTAACAGATGGATGGAAACGAAGACCGCCCTTGTATGGACCAATAGCAGAGTTAAACTGCACACGGAAACCGCGGTTAACCTGAACAGTGCCGTTATCATCAACCCAAGAAACGCGGAAGGTGATCATACGCTCAGGCTCTACCATACGCTCGATAACGCCGTGCTTTTCAAATTTTGAGTCCTGTGCTACAACAGGTTCTAGTGACTCAAGCACGTCACGAACTGCCTGTAAAAACTCGGGCTCATTGCCGTTACGTTTTTCGGTATCGGCATAAACTTTGTTTAAATATTCTGATTTAAACATAATATGTACCTCCATACTTTAAAGTGTTAAAATAATATACTATATACTACTACTATTTTTTTTCACAGTCAATAAAAAATTTTGTTTTTTTCGTAATTTTTTGCAATTTTACTGTGTTTTTCTTGACAAAACACAAAAAAATCGTTATTATGTATTAATGTAAAGCGTTGATAAGGACAGTATCCGTTTTTAAACCTTTTAAAGAGAGTGCTCTCATCGGCTGAAAGGAGCATAAAGGAAATCTCGGAGAACACCACCTTTGAGCGCTGCGGGGTAACAACCGCAGACGTAGCCGCTGCGTTAAGGCGTTAAAAGTGTCGTAAAGAAATTTACGGAATGTGGGTGGAACCACGGAGAGTATATTACACTTCGTCCCTGTATTTTACAGGCGACGAAGTTTTTTATTTTAAGTATATTATTATGAAAGAGGATAGATTTTTATGAAGATCATTTACAAAGATGGTACTGTTGCAGAAGCCGAAGTATCTCAAGAACTTGAAGTACTACGTCACTCTGCAGCACACATTATGGCTCAAGCTGTAAAGCGCCTTTACCCTCATGCCGATTTTGGCTATGGTCCTGCAACTGAGAAAGGCTTTTACTATGATATCGACCTTGGTGACACCAAGCTTTCTGATGAAGATTTGACTGCTATTGAAGCAGAAATGAAAAAAATCACAAAAGAAAATTTACCTATTCGCCCATACGTTATGTCACGTGAAGAGGCAATTGCTCATATGCAAGAGCTTGGCGAAAAATATAAGGTTGAACATATCGGCGATTTGCCCGATGACGCTGAAATCAGTTTCTTTAAGCAGGGTGACTATGTGGATATGTGTACAGGGCCTCACCTTTGCTATACAAAGGCGCTTAAAGCATTTAAGATTACCGGTCAATCAGGTGCTTACTGGAAAAACGACAAAAACAACAAGATGCTTACCCGTATTTACGGTACTGCATTTAAGACACAAGACGAGCTTGACGCATATCTCAAAATGGTCGAAGAGGCAGAACGCCGCGACCACAACAAGCTTGGCCGTGAGCTTGGTTTCTTTACAACCGTTGATTCTATAGGTCAAGGCTTACCGATCCTTTTACCAAAGGGTTCACGTGTAATTCAGCTTTTGCAGCGTTGGGTTGAGGACGTTGAGCAAGAGCACGGCTATTTGCTTACAAAAACTCCTCTTATGGCAAAGCGTGACCTTTACCGCATTTCAGGTCACTGGGATCACTATCTTGACGGTATGTTTGTTTTAGGCGACCCACACGACGAAGAAAAAGAATGCTTGGCGCTTCGTCCTATGACCTGCCCATTCCAGTATCAAGTGTTTCTAAATGCTGCTCGCAGTTATCGTGATTTACCAATGCGTTTGGGCGAAACCTCTACCCTGTTTAGAAACGAAGATTCAGGTGAAATGCACGGTCTTATCCGTGTACGTCAGTTCACAATTTCCGAGGGCCACTTGGTATTGCGTCCCGACCAGCTCGAGCAAGAATTTGCCGACTGCTTAAGCCTTTGTAAATACTTCCTCGGTACTGTAGGACTTCTTGAAGACTGCACCTTCCGTTTCTCACAGTGGGATCCTAACAATACCGATAAGTACGAGGGCACAGCTGAACAGTGGAATGCCGCTCAGGCTACTATGGAAAAGATACTCAAGCACTTGGGCGTAGAGTACGAAATTGGCATTGATGAGGCTGCTTTCTACGGACCAAAGCTTGACATTCAGTACAAAAATGTTTTTGGCAAAGAAGACACCATCGTTACAATTCAGATAGATATGTTGCTTGCTGAAAAATTTGGTATGTACTATACCGATGCTGACGGTCAAAAGAAATTGCCATACATCATCCACCGTACAAGCCTTGGTTGCTACGAGCGTACACTTGCATACCTTATTGAAAAATATGCCGGTGCACTACCAACCTGGATTTCACCCGAGCAGGTTCGTATTCTTACCATTACCGACCGCGCTAACGACTATGCCGAAGAAATCCGCGCACAACTTGCTGCTAAAAAATACAGAGTCAGCGTTGACGACAGCCAGAATACTCTAAAATACAAAATCAGAAACGCACAGCTTGAAAAGGTGCCATATATGATTATTTTGGGTGACAAAGATATCGAAAACAAAACGGTATCTGTTCGTCACCGTTCAGGCGAAGACCTTGGCGCAATTCCCATGGACCAGTTCCAGAGCATACTTGCTGATGTTGTAGATAACAAGCTTAAGAAATAATTGATTAACATACAAAAGCCGATGCTAAAAATCAGCATCGGCTTTTATTATTATGAGTATACTATAAATTAAATTACTCTAACTCTAATCACACCGTCGATTGCGGCAATTCGCTCTTCGACAGCGGCGGTGTCGTCAACGCTTACATCAATCATTGTATAAGCATAGTCGCCGCGTGATTTGTTAAGCATATTTTCAATATTAACATTATTTTCAGCAACAATACCGGTAATAGCAGTAAGCATGTTAGGTATGTTTTTATGCATTACGCATACGCGGTGCTTACCGCTTCTGGGCATCGAAATTGCAGGCATATTAACCGAGTTAACGATATTACCGTTTTCGATATAATCTATAAGCTGACGGGCTGCCATATCAGCGCAATTATCCTCTGACTCGGGTGTTGATGCGCCAAGGTGAGGAATAGCAATTACACCGTCAACACAAAGCATTTCTTCGGTCGGGAAGTCGGTAACATATGCTGCGACCTTGCCGCTTTCAAGTGCTGCCAGCATATCATCTGATTTTACAAGAGCAGCACGCGAGAAGTTAAGTATTCGTACGCCGTCTTTCATATTAGCTATTGCCGCAGCATCAATCATATTCTTTGTGCTATCAGTAAGAGGCACGTGAACGCTGATATAATCACACTTTTTATAAATCTCGTTAATATCATAAATATGAACAGCATTGTGTGTTAAATTCCAAGCAGAATTTACCGAAAGATATGGGTCATAACCGTAAACGGTCATACCAAGATGATTTGCGGCATTTGCCACCATAACACCAATAGCACCAAGACCGATAATACCCAAGGTTTTGCCCTTAAGCTCGGGGCCTGCAAATGCACCCTTTCCTTTTTCGACGAGCTTACCAACGGCATCGCCCTCACCCTTAAGTGTTTTAGCCCACTCAATAGCAGGGATAACGCGGCGAGAAGAAATAAGCATACCTGCAAGAACCAACTCTTTAACAGCGTTTGCGTTAGCACCCGGCGTGTTAAATACAACTATACCCTGCTCACTGCAACGCTCAATAGGAATATTATTAGTACCTGCTCCCGCGCGGGCAATCGCCTTAAGCGATGCCGGAAATTCGGTATCGTGAAGCGCGGCAGAGCGCACAATCGCTCCATCGGCATTTTCCACCTCGTCACCTACGGTATATTTGTCGTCAAAAACCTCTAAACCTATTTTAGAGATTTTGTTATATGTTTTAATCTTATACATTATGCGTTTTTCTCCTCGAACTTTTTCATAAACTCAACGAGCTTTTCAATACCCTCTACAGGCAATGCGTTATAGATAGATGCGCGCATACCGCCAACACTTCTATGACCCTTTATGTTTACAAAGCCGGCTTTCTTTGCCTCGGCTACAAATTTGGCGTCAAGCTCATCGTTACCCGTTACAAAAGGCACATTCATAAGCGAACGGTCTTCAGCAACAACCGTGCCCTTGAACATCTTACTGTTATCAAGGAAGTCATAAAGAATGTTTGCCTTTTTAACGTTAATCTCTTTTATGGCGTCAAGACCACCCATTTTCTTAATCCACTTGAATGTAAGGCCTGCAATATAAATAGCATAACAAGGCGGTGTATTAAACATCGAGCCGTTTTCAGCATGCGTTACATAATTAAGCATTGTAGGTGTAATATCCATCGCGTTACCAATAAGGTCCTCGCGGATAATTACGATTGTAACACCCGCGGGTGCAACGTTTTTCTGAGCGCCTGCATAAAGCATACCAAACTTTGTTACATCAATCGGCTCTGAAAGAATACAGCTTGAAATATCGGCAATAAGCGGAATATCACCCGTATCGGGAAGCTCGTGATACTTTGTGCCATAAATGGTGTTATTCATACAAATATGAACAAAATCAGCCTCGGGATCAAAATCAGCAGCGGTAGTCTTAGGAATATAAGAATAGGTCTTATCCGCTGAACTTGCCACTGCGCGAGCAGCACCATAGCGACCTGCTTCTTTATAAGCCTTATTTGCCCACTGACCGGTAATAATAAAATCGGCCTTTTTGTTTTTGTTCATAAGATTAAGCGGAATCATTGCAAACTGAGTTGATGCGCCACCCTGTAAAAACAGTACCTTATAATTATCGGGTATATCCATTATTTCGCGCAGATTTGCCTCTGCTTCGTCAAATATTGCCTGATACTCTTTTGAACGGTGCGACATCTCCATAACCGATTGACCGGTAGTACCGTACTCCATCATTTCCTCAGCCGCTGTTTTAAGTACTTCCTCAGGTAACATTGAGGGACCTGCGCTAAAATTATAAACTCTTGCCATAATATAAAAACCTCCGTTTTGGAATTTAATTTCCGAATTTGATGACCATTATACAGTATATTCTATGCAGTGTCAATAGGTTTGTTAAAAAAAAGACAAACTTTTTTAAATTTTCTTTTTCAAAATAAATTTTATTGTTATTTTTTTAACAAATAATTATGCAACAAAAGATGCCGCTTCGTTACAAAGCGGCATCTTTATATTTACTTTAACGCAAAATCTTCACTGTCAAGCGACAAATTTGGGTTATAATATGGGTCACCTTTCTTAAGTTCTTTTGCCCATCTGCTCTGAAAACGAATTACCTCACCGTTAAAACGCGCACGCTTTTCGGTAGTATCCTCAAGTCCTCGGCTTTTTGATTCATAATGGTAAAACTCGGCATATGGCGTAAAAACTATTAAATACCCAGCCTTACGTATACTCATACAAAAGTCAATATCGTTAAAGGCCACAGCGTAATCTTCATCAAGACCGCCTACTTCATTATATACATCTTTTCGAACAAGTAAGCAAGCCGCCGTACAAGCACTAAAGTTCTGCACAATAGATGCCCTTGCCATATAGCCGGGATCATCATACGCAAACCCTTTATGCGCATGTCCTGCAACACCACCAAGTCCAACTATAACTCCCGCGTGTTGAATTGTGTTGTCATCATAATATAGTTTTGCTCCAACCGCACCAACATCGCTACGCTGAGCAAACATAAGCATCTGTTCTATCCAATCAGGAGTTATAATTTCAATATCGTTATTAAGCAATAATACATATTCGCCCCGCGTCGTTTTAACGGCAAAATTATTTATCGCTGAATAATTAAATTCGCGTTTCCATGTAACAATCTTTAAATTATTATATTTAGACTCAAGTGTTTTATAATACTCGAACGTTTCCGACTCGACGCTGTTATTTTCCGCTACAATTACTTCAAAATTTTTGTATGTGGATTTTCCGTATACCGAGTTCAAACATTTTTCAAGATCTTCAATATGGTCTTTATTGGGTATTATTATAGATATCAACGGCTCACCGATAATATCATACTGTATTTTATATGTGGTAGGAACAATCGAATCCTCTACCCTGCCTACAAGACCCAATCTTTTAATATGGGCGCTCAGTGCACGTTTCGCGCTGTCAATCACATATGGTTTTGCGGACACATCTGATGCCACCGACGCCTTATGTGAACGCCAGAAATAAAGCGCCTTTGGTATATGAACAATATTTTTTGCCCTTTCTGTAAGGCGCAAAATCAAATCATAATCCTGACTGCCATCATATTCTTTATTAAACCCACCAACCAAATCAATAAGTGATTTAGAAAAAGCGGTAAAATGACATATATAATTATACGAACGCAATGTATCGGGTGAATAATCAGGTTTAAAGTTATAGATTGTAATATTGTTGGGTTTGCCTATAAAGGTTACTTCGTCGGTATAAATAAAATCGGCGTTTTTTTCACATATAGCCTTCATCATTTCAAAAAGAGCCGAAGGATGAAGCAAATCATCATGATCAAACAGCGCGATATAATCGCCATCTGCCAACGCAATACATTCATTTGTGTTATCAGCTATACCTAGATTTTTTTCAAGTTTTTTATAACATATTCTTTTATCTGCGATGGATTTGACATATTTACCAACATAGCTGTGTTCATTATCACTGCCGTCAGCAAGGCATAACTGCCAATTAGTATACGTTTGCATCATTACAGAATCAATCATCTGACGCAAAAATTTGATAGGTGTATTATAAAGCGGTACGACAATACTAAACTTTATATTCTTGTCGAAAACCGTTGACGTTTCTATCATACGACGGCGAGCACTTATTTTATAGCGCACAGTAAAGCCGCCGACAAGTCGGTTTAACTTGCGGCGGATTTTTCTTAAAGCAACAATAGGTGCCCTTACAAACGCAAAGATACGGGGATGTTCTTTGAGCCTGAGAGCCAACCTTTTTAAAAAACCTTTAAAAGATTTTTCCTGCACCGGTGTTTTTTCAAACATTTACAAAACGCCTACCTTTGCGAATTTTTATAAGCGTTACATACCTCTAAAGCATCGCCGATCATTTTGATTTTACCTTTTTCAAGCCACACACAGTGCTTGCAAAGACGTTCTATTTGCTCAATAGAGTGCGAAACAATAATAACGGTGGTGTCATCATTTATCATCGCATTGATGCGCTCTTCACACTTTTGCTGGAACAAAAAGTCACCTACTGCCAAAATTTCATCAACAATAAGTATGTCCGGTGTTGTAACTGTAGCAATCGCAAACGCAATACGCGCCACCATACCCGAAGAGTAATTCTTCATCGGCACGTCTAAAAATTCGTGCATTTCCGAAAAGTTAACTATATCATCAAACTTTTCATCAATAAACTTTTTGGAGTATCCAAGTACCGAACCGTTAAGATAAATATTTTCTCGCGCAGTAAGGTCCATATCAAAACCCGCACCAAGTTCAATAAGCGGTGCAATAGTGCCATAGGTTTTAACCGTGCCCTTTGTAGGCTCCAGTATGCCCGAAATCATTTTAAGGGTTGTGCTTTTACCACAACCATTAAGACCGACAATGCCAAAAACGTCACCTTTTTTTATATCAAAAGAAACATTGTCAACAGCTACAAAATCCTCAAAATAAAGTTGACGTTTTACAAGCTTTAAAAAATATTCTTTTAAGCTTTCAAGCTTTTCCTTGCTCATATTAAAGTGCATTTCAACATTGCGAAGCTCAACAGCGTTTTCGTTTATCATTTAAAGCACACTCCTTTATATATGAAGAATAAATTTAGCCTGTGCTTTTTTAAAGACAAAGCCACCTACCAAAAGTGCAACAATCGCCATACCTATACAAATAAGGTTTTCTTCTAAACTGGGGATTGTATTATACATAACCAGATTTCTAAAGCACTCTACATAATGAGTAATCGGATTAGCCTTTACTATGTCAAGAACAAATTTATGATTTTCTAAGATTTCAATAGGATATATGATAGGGGTCAAATACATAAGCATTGTTAGCAGTACGCCGTAAAGATGCTGAATATCTCTGAAATATACCGTAGCAGCGCTCAAAAACAAGCTCACACCGCAAACAAATATAAAGCAGTATAAAACGGGTAATGGAAACAATATAGCTGTAACACTTGGTATCACACCCTGAAACAGCATTACAATTATTACCGCTATAAGTGTAAAGAAAAAGTTCACAAGTGAAAAAAGACACTTCTCGAGCGGAAAAATATATTTAGGGATATACACTTTTTTTATAAGCGGTGCCGAACTTAAAATGGAACCAAGCGAATTTGATGTTGCCTCTGAAAAAAAGTTCCATATTGCAAATCCCACAATGTAGTAGGTTGCAAAATTTTCAACCTCTATTTTAAGCAGTTTCCCAAACACCGTAGTAATAACAAGCATTGTAAACAGCGGATTTAAAACACTCCATGCAACGCCAAGCACACTGCGTCGGTATTTTATTTTAAAATCTTTTGATACCAAATTTTTAAGTAATGGCATAAACTTTTTCATATCGGTAAAAAAGCTTGCCTTATTTAAAGTATCTTTTGACACGCACATTTCCTCACTTTAACATTAAAGTAATATATTGGTATATTTATTATATCATTATATACATAATATTGCAAGAAAAAAAGCAAATACTAAAAAATGGTGATTATAATGATTTCAACAGTTCTTCGCACAATTATTTTATATATTGTGGTAACCATTGCTATACGGCTTATGGGCAAGCGGCA
>JAZSBS010000026.1:0-2821 GCA_045602525.1 Acutalibacteraceae bacterium | reverse complement strand
AACTTCGTTAGCGTAAAGCTCGGCAGTCTTGGTGCCAATATCAAGGCTCATCATATCTGCAGGAATCTTGTCGGCGTCAACAACCTCAATATCGATAGGAGCATCGATAGGATCTGGGATGTCCTTTGTAATTGTGCAGTCGATAGGAAGAAGAATCTTAACGCCTTTTTCCTCAGCCTTTGGCATCATATCACGGCAGTAGTCAATCTTGGTCTCATCAATAAGTGAAGTACCAACTGTGTAGCCCTTTGCTGCAAGGAATGTGTAAGCCATACCGCCGCCAATGATAAGTGTATCAGCCTTGGTAAGAAGATTTTCAATAACGGGGAGCTTGCTGTCAACCTTTGCACCGCCAAGAATGGTAACGAAAGGACGTACAGGTGTCTCAACTGCATTGCCAAGGTACTGAAGCTCTTTACCGATAAGGTAACCAGCAACAGCTTGCTTTACGTGTGCTACAACACCAACGGTTGAGCAGTGTGCGCGGTGAGCGGTACCAAATGCGTCGTTTACAAATATATCAGCAAGTGAGCCAAGTTCTGCTGAGAAAGCTTCACCATTTTTGGTTTCTTCTGCGCGGTAACGTGTGTTCTGGAGAAGTACAACGTCGCCATCTTTCATTGCTGCTACTGCAGCCTTTGCATTTTCGCCAACAACATTATCGTCAGCAGCAAATACAACTTTTTGACCCAATTTTTCAGAAAGGCAAGCAGCAACAGGAGCAAGAGAAAGTTCAGGCTTGGGTTCGCCCTTCGGCTTGCCAAGGTGTGAGCAAAGAATTACCTGACCGCCATCTGCGATAAGCTTTTTGATGGTAGGGAGAGCGGCATTGATTCTGTTTTCGTCGGTGATAACGCCGTTTTTAAGTGGAACGTTAAAATCGCAACGAACGAGAACCTTTTGACCTTTTACATTAATGTCATCAACGGTTTTTTTGTTAAGTAAACTCATTTTAAATAACTTCCTTTCGGTTTTATTACATTGTTAAAAAATATACAATTATATTTTACCACAATTTTCAAAAAATTCAATATATAAATATATAAAAATTACATATTGTCTTCCCATTTGTAGTTGTGCAATTGTCCAAAATTTTCGAGGGCCGGGTAGTCCCACTGGCGCAAAACCTCATAAACAGCAATTGCCACCGAGTTTGCAAGATTTAAACTGCGTATTTCGCCCTGCATTGGAATGCGTGCGCAGTTATCAGGATGCCCAAGCAAAAGTTCTTCTGGCAAACCTTTACTTTCTTTGCCAAAAAGTAGATAACAATTATCGGGATAGCTATGCTCGGAGTGGGTGTGTCGTCCTTTAGTTGTAAAGTAAAAGAAATTACCGCCTTTATTCTTTTCAAAAAAGTCAGCAAGATTTTCGTAATAGGTAATATCAAGATATTTCCAATAATCAAGCCCTGCGTGCTTAAGCTTTTTATCATCAGGTGTAAAGCCCATAGGCTTTACAAGATGAAGCCGTGCTCCCGTAGCGGCACAGGTTCGCGCGACATTGCCCGTGTTTTGTGGTATTTCGGGCTCTACCATTACTATATTTATTTTAGCCATAAAATCACCGAGAAGTATTATATAATTTTTGATAAACACTTGTCAAGTAATGTTGTTTTGTGTATAATAATTCTTGGTGATATTATGAAAAAGAATGCGAACATTTTAGAATATGTTGAAAAGTATAAGTATAAATACGGCATATCTTACGCACGAGAAGGCGGTAAGCTTGTAAAAAGTTTAAGTACAATAACAAGTATCGTATGGGTGTATTCGTTTTTTATACTTGTATTATCAATTTTAAGTTTTGCGATGAATTTTGCCGCAGGAGCATTGAATTACAGCGATTTAAGTGGTGTTTTTATAACAACAATAGTTTGCGCCGTGGCTATGATGGTTGCTGCCGCCTTATTTGTTTGCAAACAAAAAATTTGCGCTTGCATTGTAGCGATATTAACCCAACCTTTTATAGTACTCGCTTATGAGCCTATTTCGGTTTACGGTATGGGTTATCTACCTAGCTTTTATTGGAAGTTTGTGGTTCCTGCCGCACTGTTAGTAATTGTTGCCGCTGTTTTGGTGTTTTTGCTTGTTCGTGCAAAACTAAAAACTAACAAGCTCTACGATATGATTGTCGAAGGTCTTTATAAACAATATGGTACAAAGGACGGCGAAAAATTGACCGATTCCGAATGGGATGAATTTTTAACACAATACAATCCGTATAAACAAGTAGATTAAGGCAATAATACTTCCGAAAGGGAAGTGGGAATATGTTGCCTGATAAGCAAAAATACAGCGAAATGACAAAAAAGGCATCGCCACCGTCACCCAAGGTAAAGGATTTTATTTGGGCGTATTGTGTGGGCGGTGCCATTTGTGTTATAGGTCAGTTGTTAAGTGAGCTTTATACCTCTTTTGACCTGCCCGAAAAGGTGGTAAAAATGGCAGTGCCTGTGTCGGTTATATTTTTAGCGGCACTGCTGACAGGTTTTGGTATTTTTGACAAAATTGCCAAGCGTGCAGGCGCTGGGACTTTGGTGCCGATAACCGGCTTCGCAAATGCAGTGGTATCCCCAGCGATAGAGTTTAAAAATGAGGGATATATCTTAGGAGTGGGCGCTAAAATATTCACAATAGCAGGCCCTGTAATTATGTACGGCACAATTGCGAGTGTTATTTATGGGTTTATTTATTGGGTAACGACTTTGTTATAACAAAAAAAGGCTTGACCGATTGGTGAATCGTTTTTTGCAACTAATTTTATGTAAATGTTTTTTTGAACGATATTGATAGTTTTTTAATATTACCTATTTTTACAT
>JAZSBS010000025.1:0-9321 GCA_045602525.1 Acutalibacteraceae bacterium | reverse complement strand
GTTATATTTTTCATATTCTTCATACTCACAGTTAAAAAAAGCAGCCATGAGTTTTCCGTAAATCTCATAAAACGCGTCATATATTTCTTTTTCGATGGGCATCTCGATCGGCTCTCCATACATAAATATTTTTTCGCCAATCATATAACTAATGGAATTGCTATCGATTGTGATTTTTATCACATATTTATAGGTGCCTGTGTTCTTTTTAACTTTTTCTTCCTTGTGGATATTCTCTAAAACATCCAAAACCTCATTTATACTTGAAGCCTTATTGGTGGTTTTAAATTTTACTGGTATCGACATTTCGGAAATTGTCATTGACTGACTAAAAGTCGCGCTTGAAGCACCAAAATCAGAGGTGTGTTTCCCTTTACAGCCACAAAAAACCAAAAACATCAACACCGACAAAAATAAACAAATTATCTTCTTCATATATATTCCCTTTGCATATCAAAATTTTGAATTGTTTTTTTATAATAAATATACCACATCATAATATAATTTACAAGTAAAATCAAAGTATGGTAGCGTGTATATTTTTAAACGCAACAGATATTTCTTACACAAAAATTAAAATTAACTGTTGACAAAACACCCCATTTAGTGCGATAATATGCTAGGACATTTATGTGCACAGACTGTGAGGTTTCTTTAATGCGTGTTATAACTGGTGTTGCTCGTGGCAAGCGACTTATTACTGTAGCGGGTAACGATATTGTTCGTCCTACAGGCGAAAAGGTTAAAGAAGCACTTTTTAGTTCAATACAGTTTGATATCGAGGGCAGGCGTGTACTTGATTTATTTGCAGGTAGCGGTCAACTTGGTATCGAGGCTTTAAGCCGAGGAGCTCAATGTGCCACCTTTGTTGACTGCAATGATGCGTCACTTAAAGCCATTAAGCAAAACCTTGCCAACACAGACCTTGAGGACAAGGCACAGGTACATAAAAGTGATTACGCAACCTTTGCTTTACGTTGCGCACAAAAATTTGATATTGCTTTCCTTGACCCACCCTATCAAGCGGGAATACTGGAAGATGCAGTATCAAAAGCAATTCCTCTTATGAGTGATTACGGCAAAATTTTTTGTGAGCACCCAAGCGAACTTAAAATGCCCGAAGCAATATGTGGATTTGTCGTATGCAAGGTTTATAAATACGGCAAGACCTTGATAACGGTTTACAAAAAGGAAGTGGCAAACTGTGAGTAAAAGAATTGCTGTGTGTCCCGGTAGCTTTGACCCCATTACCATGGGTCACCTTGATATTATCACCCGAGCTGCTACGATGTTTGATGAATTAATTGTTGTTGTTATGAACAACGACAAAAAGCACTACACCTTTTCCCCTGCTGAACGCAAAGAAATGATTGAAAAGTGTGTATCCGATTTACCAAATGTCAAGGTTGATATTGATGATGGTTTGCTTGCAAATTACGCAGCCAAGCAAAATGCATGCGCAATAATTAAGGGTTTACGCGCTATGTCTGATTTTGAATACGAATTTCAGATGGCGCTTACCAATAAAAAGCTTAACCCCAATGTAGAAACTCTATTTCTTACCACAAGCGCTCAGAATATGTACCTGAGCTCAAGTATGGTAAAACAGATAGCCGGTATGGGCGGAGATGTCAGTGATTTTCTTCCCGAGGTTATCCACGATGATATTTTAAAAAGAATATCATCACAAAACTAATTTCATAATTAAATTCTTACGGAGGATGAATTAAAATGACACTTGACGAATTACTTGAACAGTTTGATGAGGTGCTTGATAGCGGTATCAAAATCCCTGGCAAAAAAACAGTTGTAGACGTTGAAAAGCTTCGCGCAGTTGTTGACGATATACGTCTTAACATACCCAGCGAAATCAAACAGGCTCGCGGCATTGTTGCCGACCGTGCTGACATTATCACTACTGCAAAGCGTGAGGCTGACGGTATTATCCGCACTGCCGAGGAAAAAGCAAAGGCAATGGTAGCTCAGGAAGAAATTGTTAAAATGGCTCAGGAAAAAGCTGCCGAAATTATTTCTAACGCTCAAGGCAAAAGCCGCGAGATGCGTCGCGCTGCACAGGATTTTGTTGATGATATTATGCGTCGCGCTGATGAAGGCCTTACAGCAAATCTTGGTGAAATTCGCAAAACCAGAGCAGCACTTAAACAGCAGACACCTGTTACAAAATAATTACATACTAATTACTGAAAAGAGAAGTCTCGAAAACAAGACTTCTCTTTTTTATTGTACAAACAAAGGCGCACATCCTTACGGAGTGCGCCTTTTCATTGGTAATTTTTTGAAAATAACTAATTACTTAAGACCTGTGTTTTGCTCAACAAACTTATTAATGTTTGCGGCAGCTCTTTCCATGCAAGACTTAATTGATGCCATAGCAGAAGCAACCTGATTTGGATCGCCGCTCATTGCATTGTTGTGCTCATCAAATGTGGTGCCTGCAATACCGTCTTGATATGCGAAATAAACAATGTACGGATTCCACTTATCATAGTCGATTGATGTTACACGGTAGAAGAATGTTTCAGCCTCTGGTGAAATAAAGGTTGACGCTGAATCATAGTTAGAAACGTCAAGATATTCACGCAAGAATATACCTGCAGCTACAGGCTCATTAGCGCCACGAATGATACCCCAACCACGAACCATACCTGTGTTACCATAGTCAGAATTTGCATCCCAACGGGGCAGATAATAGAAACCAAGGTCAGCGGTGTTGTATGTTGTGTTTTGGAAGAAGCCAGTCTTCTTAAGAGCCCACGCATGTGTTGTACCAATACCAGAGGTACCTTTAACGATACCATCTATTATGCTGGTCCAACCAATGATTTCCTCTTTCCAAGCGGTTGTATACTTAACCATCGCTTCTTCAGTTCTCTTGTTAACGCCACTTACAAATTTGCCGTTTTCATAATGAATAAGGCTGCCGCCCATAGCATGAATTGCACTTTCACGTGAAGCGAAAGAACCACCCTGCATTGTTGAAGGATCTAGTTTCTTAAGCATGCGGCAGATTTCAAAATATGTATCCCAAGTCCACTTGCCAGCTTTATCAAATTCTTCTGGAGTGTATTGTACGCCGGCACGCTTTAGCATGCTCTTAGAATAAATTACAATGTCAATTTCTGTCCAAATGTTATTTTTTGCATCGCAAAGATAAGGAGAACCACCAAAAGTAGAGTAGTCAAACATATTTTTGTTCCAGAAATCAACTTCATTATAGTCAAGCTTTGCTGCGTCAAGTGACTGTAAATAACCCATACAGGTTGGGAAGTCGCCGTTTACACGTGCAACGTCAGGTGATGTACCTGCTGCAATCCAGCCTGCAAGCTGGTTAGCATAGTTGGACTGGTCAGACTGAATAATTTCAATCTTGATGCCATACTTTTCCTCAAACTTTTTAACCACAGGACCTGATTCGTCATTTTTGGGGTCGATTGTTGCAGCAAACTTAACAGTTCTGCCCTTGTACTTTGTGTAGTCAACATTATCGTTGATAAGTGTTGTGGGCTTTTTGTCACCACTTGTTGTTGGGGTGCTACCGCTGCTTGTCGTTGTAGTGTCGCCGACACTTGTTGTGCCGTCACCACTTGATGTGCCGTCGCCGTCAATGTACTCGATTTGTTCTTCAACGATCCATTCTACCGAAGAACCATCGCTAACAGGCTTGCTACAGCCAGCGAGTGAGAACACCAACACGAGTGCCAAAACAAGTGCGAACGCGCGCTTTGCTGTGTTGAACATATTTGTTGCTCCTTTTAAAATAAATTTTTATAGTGTGGGTATCCCCACCGTATGTAATACAACTGTATTTATAACAGTAAAACCAACAGGCGCACTTTTACAAATACAACAATATTATCTACATACTGAATTATATAAGAAAATAACAATTTTGTCAACATTATTTATTAAAATTCTCGAAAAATTTAATTTATTTTAGTAGATATTTATACAAATTATTAATATTAAAAAAAATCACCACAGAACTATATGTTCTATGGTGATTTAATATTACATGTTTAACCTGTAATACCTACACGGTCAATACTTTCAATAAATCCACGCTGAATAAACATATAGAATATCAGCATAGGAGTTATGAACAATATACAGGCAGCCATAATAATCGAAGCGCCCTGAGGTGTACCTGCTCTAAGATATATGCCCCATTTCTGAACCATATATGCTTCAATTCCTGAAAGCGCACTTGCAAGAGGAAGATCGCTTGTCAGGTACATACCCGAAAGCAACGAATCATTCCAATGCCATATAAGCGCAAACACCAATACGGTTATAAATACAACGCTTGAAGACGGAACAGCAATTCGTAAAAATGTTTTAAACGGACCTGCACCATCAACCCAAGCAGCCTCTTCAAGCTCACGCGGTAAACCGCTGAAGAACTGAATATAGATGTAAATCAACACACCAGAACGTAAACCAACACCCAAAAGTGAGGGTAACCAAAGTGTCCAACCTGTATTTACAATTTTTGGTGTTATATCAAATGCCGACCAATCAGCGCCAAACAGCTTGCCCAGTCCGTGAACGGCTGCCTCAATACCTCGACCTATGAACATAAAGTCAAGATTAGCATAGTTAACCATTCGAGGAATGAGCACCATCATATCCGGTACAAGAATTGAAAGAAAAAGAATAGCTGTAAATATCTTTTTACCCTTAAAATTAAATCTTGCAAAGCCGTAACCAATAACCGCGCAAACAACAACCTCTATTAATGCGCTTACAACCTCAAGTCTGAAGGTGTTCCAAAGACCTGCAAAATAATCAAGTGCCTCAAGTGTTTTTGCATAGTTATCCTTAATGTTAAAGTTTGTTGGAATCCAAACACGTGTTGAGTTGTTAAATGCCTCGGGTGCCATAACTGACGTAACAATCATATACAGCAACGGGTAGATAATTATAAAGCCGATAGAAATAAGCAAAGCGTATCTGAATAAAGAATAAAATACACCCGTGCCCACCTTAGCATAGCGTAATGCTCTGAGGCGGTCGGCTTCGGAAACATTTTTAAAAGGATTTTTCATATCTCTTAAGCCTCCCCTCTTATGCATCATAGCGCTTCATAACGAATTTAGTGAAGAAAAATATCACTATACCCATGATTACACACGCTATAAGAAAATAGAACCAAATCATTGCTGATGAAATATCGTACTGACCGCCACGTATTTTACCGTATACCTGCTCAACCAACGGCGCACGTTCATTAACAAACAGCTCTACCATTGTAAATATACCTACCAACAAGGTAATTCGCGACAACATCGGGAAGGTAATAAACCAAAATTCTTCCCACTTGGTAGCACCCTCAACCTTAGATGCTTCGTACAATGATGCAGGTATTGACTGCAAGCCCGCAAGGAACAATACGATCTGAATACCACAAGACCAAATAAGATTAAATATGTTGTTAATAGCCTGTGAAATAAACTCGGCAACCTCGGTACCCATGTTAAGAGCACCGGTAAGGTCTTCGACACTTATCATACCGGAAGCCATACCGCCTGAAACACCCATACTTGCAAGGTCCTCGTCGGTGGTTATGAAAATATAGCTCATCACCTTACCTGTAGCAATAATTACAGGTAAGAAATAGAGTGCTCTAAAGAACACACGACCGCGGAATTTCTGATTAAGCATCATAGCCAAAATAAGACTTAGTACCAGAATAATCGGCAAAGAGTATGCAAACGATAAAATCGACTCTTTTAGCAATTTTTCGTAATTCGGGTCTTTGTTTAAAATATCATTATAATTTTCAAGACCAATCCATGTGGTTTGAACACCATCAGAGGTAACAACAACTTTACAGAAAGAATAAAATATCGACTGAAATATTGGAATCAAGAAGAAAACGATAAGACCGATTATCCACGGCAAAATAAACATTAAGCCATAACGGGATTTTAATTCTTCTATTCCCCTAGCCCTTTTAAGCTTAGAATTCATCATTCTGCACCTCCTGTAATGATGTAATCAAGTGCTCCTAAATCGCCCGCAGGAGTCTGAACTGATTTATCGTTGTACTTTACGTAAACCGTAACACCGTTATCAAACTCTGTGCTGTGAACTCCCGAGCTTATTACTGAGTTTGAAGTGATTTTGGCATCCTTAATGCTTGCATAATATTCAGCAAGCTCACCGTAGGTAGCCATCATATCATCTTTAACACTTGAATAAACCGTTGAGTAGAAATAGGGATAAAGCGCATCGATAAGAGAATTATCCCACTGCGAAATAATTGTATAGTTAAGACCTATACCACCTTCAACAGAACCTAAAATTGCCTTTTTAGAATTGTCTGACAAATTAATAGATTCACCCGTTAAAGAAACGCAGCCTCTAAATACCATTGAATAGAAAGGTACATCCTCAACAAAGGAATAACCGTCATCAGAAGTAGTTGGTGCATCAATAATGATATCCGCAAGGGTTGCTGCATAATCATTGGCGCTTGTCGCCATAAGCTTTTGACCGCCCTCTTTAGTTTTAGCCAAAGCCGATGATACTGCATCACTAAACAAATGCTTAGAATTATAAGCAACGGTAGAATTATAATCAGAATAATCTGAATATGAAAGCGATGAAAGCGTTTCAAAAGAAATGCCATTAAGCTTCCAAGAGTTGTTTTTATCAACAGCCTTAGATACAGCATCTGCAAATCTTACAGGTCTAAGCAGTCGATAATTAAGCTTTTCTTCGTTATTACGAAGTGCCTTATCAAAAATAAATTGATCTGCTTTAATGACACCGCTGTTCATAACTGAATCGCTAAAGGTAGAAAAGCCCTTACCGCTACTGCCAAATTTAACGAGATCATAGTCAAAATACATATCAACATTTTTATCATTACAAAGCGATGAAAGCTCTTTAAGCTTAGATACAGAACCAACACTATCGCCCAAAGTGTAGCCTCCACCTATCGTACCAACATCAATGCCGGAAGCGGGAAAGCCCTTAAGCTTTACTGCAAGGCTGTCAACGGTTTCTGAAATTTCAGTAACGATATCCTCTGCCTGCTCTAAGGTTGTAGTAGCCAGTAAGGTCTTGTATGGTATACCAAGGAAGGATTTGGTTATCTGAGTGCCGCCTATAAGTGTAACACTCATATCATCCTGCTCGGCTGTCTTTGTAAGACCCTTTTCGGCAATCAGATAATCTCGGTATATATCTGCCATTGCACTGTAGTTAGCGTTTTCATTTGCTAAAGGATAAAAACGCACAGAAAGAGTACCTTCAATCATATTGTTAGGATAAATGTTTGCCTTATATGTAGAATTGAAGGATGTTGCCTCGTGATTGGTAAATCCACGAAGCTGGAATGACGGATAAATTGCTGAAAACTCGTATGCAGTATTACCGGAAATGGTATTTAACACAGCAGTATCTGCGCCATTATCAATGATAGCAAAGCCGCCTTTATTACCGCTCTTGTAACCATATACGGGCATACGCACATAGTTTTGAAGCGAAGAAGAATATAGTTCTTCCATAGTTAAGTCTTCGCCGTAAACATAAGCCTTATATTTAAGACCCTGATCACTAAAAGATGCTATATCGACCAATGCGCCCGAACCTGATGGTATAAACAAATATGAATCGGGTGTGTCATTTTCTACAGAACAAAGGAATGGCGTTAACGAAACATAGGTTACACGCATAGTGTTTTCCTGTATTTTTGTACTGTCGACAGAAATGCTCAGATAATCGTCATGTAAAACATAGTCTACAGGAATCATAAACTCCTGAGATTCAAAATAATACTCAACAGTAACACCGTTTTCAATTGGTTTGTAAACTATACGACCAAAATCAACAACGCCGTCATAAGTTGTGGTAACCATATTACCGCCACCACTGATTTTGGTATCCATATAACCTACCTCGAGCACAGACTGCAGAAAGCCATGTCTTTTTATCGGCATACCAAGCGCATCAAATTTTTGCTCGCCTGTAGGTGTGGGACAAACCTCCCACTTGGTGCCTGTAGCAGTTTCTACAAGCACAACACCTGTTGTTTCAGCATCGAACTCAAGTGAATATTTACTGTTTTGAGTAATCACCTGATCAGAAGACGGAACAGATGCCTTAACCTCGGTGTCAAACGCCTTTTGTGAGGGGGTAAAACCACCCTCACTGCAGGCTGTAAGACCAAAGAGGAGTAACAAACAAAATAATAAACTAAAAATTCGCTTTTTCATATTGTTATTCCTCCTTTAAATAGTAGTTATTTCGGTTACAAGTGTAATTACAAAAGCACCGAATTGTTGAACAAGAATAATAAGCATAATAAGCAAGAATATGATTATTGCCATACCTATCACAGTAAGTATTGTTGTCCAGATAAATTTGCCCATTGAATAATCGTGAATCTTAAGCATACCAATAATCAGCATAATACCAAAATATATGGTCGCAAGTACAGAAAGAATACTTAAGAAGCTAGCCTCTACAGGTAATAGTACATTAGTAAGAATAATGTTAATTACACCCTCGAGAATAAGTGGCAGTAGGCTGTAACAGGTAACGATTGTAATTTCCTTTAATTTACCCTTACCGCCAAGCAAAGTACATACAAGCCAGTTAGCAACAATCCATAAAACAACCAGGCCAACCGAACGAACAAGTACTAAAATACTGTTAAAAGAGGTCGGGTCAAATTTGCTGAACAGGAAACCACCTGCAATAGACTTCATAACTGTGACAACATAATAAAGTACTAACAACAATAAGCATAGCGGCAGTGAGCCTAAATTTTTCTCCTTGATGTCAGTAAAGTTATTCGATGGATGAATTGCCGTAGTAAGCATAAGATTCAAAGACCGATTTTTAATAAATACTATCTTTTTCTTATTCGTTACAAACATCAGCACAATAGCGCCAATAACAACTACTACGATTACTAAGAATATCCAAGTGAAGTTTTCGCTTACAAAGTCTTTACGTACATATTCAAATGCAACAGCATAGGTATCCTTATCGTAACCAAGCTTAGCATAATGAAGTGCAGTATCATAATCCTCTTCTTCAAGATATGCATTTGCGATACCGCTGTAAGCAAGCTGGCTGTTCTGGTCTTGTGCCAAAACCTCAAACCAACCATCTTTAACCATATCGTAATTGCCCTCTAAAGTAAGATAATCAAGCTCTTTAACCTTTTTACCGTAATCATTAATTTTGAATACTGTTATATTATTGGTATCAGTTTCGGCAACTAAAATAGAATCGCCGTTGTTTTTGGTAACCATAGCACAAGAGTTAGAAAAAGTACCCTTTTGT
>JAZSBS010000024.1:0-8444 GCA_045602525.1 Acutalibacteraceae bacterium | reverse complement strand
ATTGACGATATGATTAGTTCTCTTTGAGGAGTTTTACAAATGGAAGAAAACAAGATTTTAAACGAGGAAGTAGAGGGAGCAAAGCCCTCTAACTTTATCTACGATTTTATTGATGAGGATTTAGGCGAGGGCGAGTACAGCCGCGTGCTGACACGCTTTCCGCCCGCGCCTAACGGCTATTTGCTCATAGGTCTCGCAAAGGCTATATGCATCGACTTTGGCACATCGGAAAAATATAACGGCAAGTGCAATCTGCGACTTGACGATACCAACCCCACAAAAGAAGATGTCGAGTATGTAGATGCAATTATGGAAGACATCAAGTGGTTGGGCTTTAATTGGGATAACGTGTACTACGCATCCGACTATTTCGATTTTATTTATGAGTGTGCTCTAAAGCTTATTGATAAAGGTCTTGCATACATTGACGAGTCCACAGCTGATGAAATCCGTGAAATGCGCGGTACTTTGACCGAACCCGGCAAAAACAGTCCTTATCGTGACAGACCAATTGAGGAAAGTCGTGAATTGTTTGCAAAAATGACAGCAGGCGAAATAGAAGAGGGTAAAATGGTGCTGCGCGCAAAGATTGATATGGCATCATCCAACCTTAATATGCGCGACCCTGTTATCTATCGTGTGCTTAAAGCGCATCACCACCGCACAGGTGATAAGTGGTGCGTGTACCCGATGTATGACTTTGCTCATCCGCTCAGTGACGCGCGTGAGGGCGTTACTCACTCGCTTTGTTCGTTAGAGTTCGAAAACCACCGCCCACTTTATAACTGGGTACTTGAGGCGGCTGACATAACCCACGAGCCACCCCGTCAGATAGAGTTTGCACGTATGAATGTAAACTACACGCTTACAAGTAAGCGTAAGTGCTTAAAGCTTGTAAATGATGGCTTGGTTAGTGGTTGGGATGATCCGCGTATGGCTACCATTTGCGGTATGCGCCGTCGCGGTTATCCGTCACAGGCGGTACGCGATTTTGTTGATAAAATCGGCGTTTCAAAGGCTTATAGCGTAATTGACTATGCGCTACTTGAGTCTTGTGTTCGTGATTATCTTAATGAAAATGCTGACAGAGCAATGGCGGTGCTTCGTCCGCTTAAGGTTATTATTGATAATTATCCTGAAAATCAGACCGAACAAATCGAGGTTGACATTAATCCTAATAAGCTCGAACTTGGTAAAACAAGTGTTACCTTCTCGCGCGAGATATTTATTGAAGAAGACGATTTTATGTTAGACCCACCGGGCAAATACTTCCGTCTTTGCCCTACAAAAGAGGTAAGACTTAAAGGCGCGTATTATGTAAAATATGCTTCGCACGAAGAGGACGCAGACGGCAACATAACCGCAGTGCACTGTACCTATGACCCTGAAAGCCGCGGCGGTGAGTCACCTGACGGCAGAAAGGTTAAGGGCACACTCCACTGGGTAAGTGCTGATAATTGCGTAAAAGCCGAGGTTCGCCTCTATGACCGACTTTTTAACGTAGAAAATCCAAGTGACGAAGAGGGTGTATCATCGTTTGCTGATAACCTTAATCCTGAATCATTAACAGTTTTAAGTAACGCTGTTATTGATACAAGTCTTAAAGACGTAAAGGTAGGGGACACCTTCCAGTTTATGCGTCAGGGTTATTTCTGCGTAGATAAAGATTCAACCACAGACACAATAGTCTTTAACCGCACGGTAGCGCTCAAAGACTCATTTGCTAAAAAGAAATGATGACAGTAAATAATGTTTTAGAATATTTAAAAGAAAAATATCCGCTTGATACTGCCTGTGACTTTGATAACGTAGGTCTTTTGGTGGGCGACAGTAAGACGGTAGTTACAAAAGCGGTAGTATGCCTTGATTGTGATATTGATACCGTAAACTACGCCAAAACGCTTGGCGCCCAGCTTATTATTACCCATCATCCTGTGATTTTTAACGGACTTAAATGTGTAACAGCAGGTACCGTTGTATATGGGCTTGTAAAGTCTGACATATCGGTAATATCAATGCACACAAATCTTGATATTGCTGTTGGTGGCGTTACCGAGCGCCTTTGCGAAGCGATAGGTCTTACAAACGTTAAAGAATTTATCGCACATGACGGTTTTTTAATCCGTGAGGCAGATTGTGATATTCACGATGCCGATGCTTTGGCACAGCGCATAAAACAGGGCCTTGACGGTGCGGTAAAATATGCCGATAGCGGCAGAGAAATCCACCGTGTGCTTGTGTGCTCAGGCTCGGGTGGAAATTACCTTGGCGATGTTATATGGGGCGGCTATGACGCGCTTATATCGGCCGACATTAAGCACAATGTGTTTATAGATGCTGTAAATGCGGGCGTTACCGTATTTGATGCAGGGCACTATGCAAGCGAAAATGTTATTGTAAAGCCGCTGTGTAAGCAACTGTCAGACGCTTTTAGCGAAATAGAATTTACTGTTTTCAATAACGATAAAATTAAATCTGTATAAATTAAAATGCTAATCACAAAAAGTGGTTAGCATTTTTCATATTATACAAGCCTTTTGTCATATTCTCATATTAAGGGATGAAAGAAGGTTTATTTATGAAATATTTTATAATCACAAAAAAACAGATTACGTGGTGTTTTAGTGCATTAATGGCGGTAGTAATAGCGGTGGTAGGTTCGGTTGCAACCTTTGCAGAAAGTGACCGTAAACTGCCGATTTATTGCGTAGAATGTGACAAAAAACAGATTGCGATCAGCTTTGATGCCGCATGGGGAAATGACGACACACAGCAGCTTATTGACATACTTGCCGAGTACAAGGTGCCCGCAACCTTTTTTGTGGTGGGTGCTTGGGTAGATAAATATCCCGAATCGGTAAAGCAGCTCTCGGATGCGGGTCATCAGGTTCAAAATCACTCAAACACGCACCCGTATATGACGGGGCTGTCGCGTGAGCAGATGATTGACGAGCTTGAAAGTTGCAACAAAAAGATAGAAAATGTAACAGGCAAAAAGCCAACGCTTTTCCGCCCGCCGTACGGCGACTATGATAATCGCGTTGTAGAAACGGTAGAGAATGTGGATATGTACACAATCCAGTGGGATGTTGACTCTCTTGACTGGAAGGATAACGCCACGCCCGAGAGTATTTGCAACCGTGTTACAAGCAAGGTGAAAAACGGCTCGATTGTCCTTTTTCACAACGATGCCGACCACACCCCCGAAGCATTACCTAACATTTTAAAATGCCTTTTAGACGAGGGGTATGAGTTTGTGTTTATAAGCGATTTGATATTAAAAGAAAACTATGAAATAAAACACGACGGAACACAATGCAAAAAGACGGCTTTTAGCCGTCTTTTTTAGGTAATAAGTATGATGTAATAGTGAAGAGATAAGGTGTGCCTTCGGCACAGATATAAAAAATTGTAGAGACAAGCGTTCTCAACTTTCTGTTTATCCACACAACAACTCTGTACCTCTGTGTTCTTCAGCCCTTTTTGTGTTGTTTAGTTAGCCGTAAAGATAAGCTTTGTGCCAACGGGAATATCTTCAACCATATCTTTAAATGTTTGGGTACATGATTTAACGGTTAGAGTGTTTTCATCAGTTCTTGTAAAAACAATTTGTGCTCCGCTTTCGTCAAGTGCTGTCAAAGTGATTGTATTACCGTTTTCAACAATGGGAGCTAAAGTAGCGTTACTTCCGCGTGCAGACCAATATTCCTTACCTTCATAAACTATATATGACTCTTTATAATCGGGGTGATCCTTGTTTTTTCTTATATCATCTTGAATTTCTTGTTCCATTTTAGAGAGTGGGTCGCCCACACCAACGCCTATTGAAAGGTCACCTACAATGGTCAATGCAACAGAGTAATATTTATCATTAGAGATGTATACTGCTGTCCAAGTACCGTTTTTATTGTTAAGTGATGTGAGTGTATAGTTAGGGTCGGTCGCGCTGCACACAGTGCATTTGCCGTTTTCAAAATTATGACCCAAAGCAGAACCTTCGGTAACTCCGCAAGAGCATTTTTTTGCCTCTGTACAGGTGGCATTAGAAAAGTTATGTGCGTGGACCGGTTTGGATTCGATGGGTGTAGATGGTGTTGTGCTACTGTTATTATCTGTTGAAGAAGTAGTGTTTTGTGTTTCGGTGTTATCCGATATTTCGGGGGTTTTAATATCAATCGTATTAACCTTAATTGTAATTTCAAGCTCAGTTGCTGCCAGATTTGCGGCTGCAGTAGCGTTTGTTAAAACATCGGCAGTATTAATAGTTTCGTCCCTTTGCTCAACAATTTCAAAATCAATATTTGCATCTTCTTTTATAAAGCCTTTATTGTTGGCGGTTGCAACAATGTTTTTAATAACTGCTTCAAAATTCTGATTTTCATAGATGATGCTGTCCTTTATTGCTTCGGCATCCTGATTTACGGCTTCTACCGCCAAAACGTTTGAGTTTTCGTCAAGGTATAATCTGAATTGCGGATTTATGGTAACGAGCAAAACGGATGCATAATTTTGCGGTTTTACAAAAGCGGTTGTGTCTGTTGGTGATGAAACGGGTAAATCACTGTTTGTTGACGATGTGTCCTTGTTTCCGCAGGCTGTAAGTAGGAATATAAGGGAAATTGCTAAAACTAATGCTAAGATTTTTTTCATTTTATCCATCTCCTCAAAAATTGTATTACGAAAATAAAACAGCAATTATTTGCCTTTTTTATTGTATCATATATTTTAGATTTATACAAGATAGAATAATAAATACCAGACCGCTTAACATATAAAATATTATGGCGTTATAAAAAACGATGGGGAATGCCCCATCGTTTTTTAACTTTTATTTAAGGCTTTTTAAATAATCCTCCAAAATTATCACCGCAGCTACGGCGTCTACCGTTTGCTTGCGTTTTTTACCGCGAACATTGTTCATACTAAGGTAATTGTGAGCGGTAACTGTGGTGCAACGTTCGTCCCAAAGCACTGTATCTATGCCGCTTTTTTCTTTAATTTGTTCTGCAATTGCGGCGCATTCCTGCGCGCGTTCACCAAGGGTTCCGTCCATATTTTTAGGGTAGCCTACGACTATTCTTGCGGCACATAATTCTTTGGCTTTATTACAAAGTTTTTCTACAAGACGGTCGGTATTATACTCGGTTATAACCTCTTTTGGAAAGGCGAAAGAGCCGCTTGCATCTGACACCGCAATACCTGTGCGCGCCTTGCCTAAATCAACAGACATAATAATCATTTTTTCACCTCTGGCTGCTCAATTATAAGTCGTGTGCGTTTGGGCATATATTCGGGCGGAACGTGGGAATAGTCGTTGAAAAATTCCACGCCGATTTTATCGTCATCGTCAATCTTTAAAAGAGTAACAGCAGTATTTTCACACCAAGGCACGTCTTTGAGACGTGTAATATCATAGTAAAGCACACGACACATAAGGCAACGCAGTACGCCGCCGTGGGTTGTTGCAGCAATTGTTTTACCGCGATTTTGTTGTGCTAAAGCAATAATTTCATCATAAATACGCACATAAGCATCTCGCATAGCCTCGCCACCCTCGGGGGCAAAATCCTGTGGGTGATTGTTCCAAGCATCAGCAAGACCAGGGATAGCGTTAAACGCTTCTTGAAAAGGGCGTCCTTCTACCACACCACCGTGAAGTTCTGCTAAATTTTTACGGGTAATAATCTCCAGTCCTTTGCCATAAACTACCGCTTGCGCTGTTTTTTGCGCACGAAGCAGAGGACTTGAATAAACCGCATCAAGTCGTATGTTTTTAAAGCGTTCTTTTAGATAATCAAGTTGTTTTGCGCCGATTTCACTTATATCGCAATCGGTAGAGCCTTGAAAAAGCCGTTTGTGATTTCCCATAGCCTCACAATGACGGATAAGATAAATATTTGTCATTTTTAACCTCTTACTAGATTTTATACTATTATTTTAACACAAATTAAAATGTATTTCAACACGGATATTTTTAAGCATATTTTGATTTTTAAAAAATTACTATTGATAAATAAGGAAAATGCTGTTAAAATGTAGATATAAATATGCAAAAGAGGTATTTTTATGTCTTGTTTACAGCTTGAAGCCGTAAAAAGCGGCGATACAGTTGCAGTAATGCACACCAATATGGGCGATATCGAGATTAAACTTTTTCCCGAGCACGCACCCAAAACGGTAGAAAATTTTACAACACACGCAAAAAACGATTATTATAACGGAATTATTTTCCACCGTGTTATAAAGGACTTTATGATTCAGGGTGGCGACCCCACGGGCACAGGTATGGGTGGTGAGTCTATCTGGGGACACAGTTTTGCTGACGAATTTACCCCCGAGCTTCATAACCTACGCGGCGCACTTTGTATGGCAAACGCAGGTCCTAACACAAACGGCAGTCAGTTTTTTATTGTGCAGGCAAGTGAGGTACCCGCTAATATGCTGGAACAGATGAAAGATTTAGCCGATAACGGTTTTCCGCCCGAGATTACCGAGGCATATGCTAAAATGGGTGGCACACCTTGGCTTGATTTTCGTCACACTGTATTTGGTCAGGTTGTAAACGGTATGGACGTTGTAGATGCTATTGCAAACGTAACCGTTGGCGCAAATGACAAACCGGTAAATGATGTCGTAATTAACGGCATTGATATAATCGAAAAATAAAAATGTTTAAATAAAAAGGAGTTTTTAAAATGAAAGGTATTATTCTTGCAGGCGGTAGCGGAACACGTCTTTATCCGCTTACTATGGTAACATCAAAACAGCTTCTTCCCGTATATGATAAGCCGATGATTTATTATCCGCTTTCCACACTTATGCTCGCAGGTATACGTGATATTCTTATTATTTCTACACCGCAAGACCTGCCTAACTTTGAGCGTCTTTTGGGCGATGGTTCACGTTATGGCATCAATCTTTCTTATGAGGTTCAGCCTTCACCCGATGGTTTGGCGCAAGCATTCCTTATCGGTGAAAAGTTTATCGACGGCGACAGTTGCGCAATGGTTTTGGGCGACAACATTTTTTACGGTAGCGGCTTAAAGAAGCACCTTCGTGAAGCAGCAGCGCGTGAAAATGGCGCTACGGTATTTGGTTATTACGTTGATGATCCCGAGCGTTTTGGTATAGTAGAGTTTGATGAAAACGGTAAGGCAATCTCTTTGGAAGAAAAGCCAAAGAATCCCAAGTCAAACTACTGTGTAACAGGCCTTTATTTCTACGACAACCGTGTTGTTGAGATGGCTAAAAAGGTTAAGCCCTCTGCTCGTGGCGAATTAGAAATTACCGACCTTAACAAGCTTTATCTTGAGGACGATACCCTTAACGTTGTAACCCTTGGTCGCGGCTATGCTTGGCTTGATACAGGTACAATGGATGCCTTGGCTGAAGCTACAGAATTTGTAAAGGTTATTGAGAGCCGTCAGGGTATTCAGATTTCTGCAGTTGAAGAAATCGCTTACAAAAACGGTTGGATAAGCAAAGAGAAACTTATCGAATCGGCTGAAAAATATGGAAAATCACCATACGGTGAGCATCTTAAAAAGGTTGCTGAGGGTAAGATTCTTTACTAATGCACAATGATTAAGACTTAAAAACATATCGTAGGGACCGGCGTCCCCGACGGTCCGTTAAATTATAGTAGGGACTGTCACGGAGGCCAGTCCCTACAGTTGTATTTGCTATTTAAGAGGTGGTTTTATGAGGGATGAAAGCAGAAAAGAAATTCTGACAAGGGATATAATTAAAAAAGAATTAAAGGCAGTATATTGGCATAATGCATTGATTTTGCTGTCACTTTTTGTCGTTTTGTTGTCTACTGCCTTATTTTTAATATTTGTGATAATTAATGACAATGGCGGTTTTATGGAATATATGTCAACACTTTCATCTACAGCCATTATTGTAATGATTGTTACAATTATTATTTTTACGCTGCTTTTAATGTGTTGCTTTGTTTTTTTGTTGTGTGGATTATATAAATTTGTTAAAGTTCTTTATTGTATAAATAAAAACAAAATTGATACCAAAACAGACAAACTTACGGACTTAAAGAGAGTGATATCTAATATACGCTTGAATCGGATTTTAGTTAAAGAGATGCCCGAGTGGCGAAAAAGACCTACAGTTTGCGTGTTCCCCGAAATAGAAGCACAGTTATCAAGAAAAAACTATTTTTATAAACTGTGCTTTGAGACACATAAAGAATATTATCTGCCGCTTGGTAAACTTTATAATTGGTCACAGATAAACAGTATGAACGATTGGCAGATTTTTCGTTCGGCAAATATAGGAGATGAATTTTATCTTGTGGTGGCAAACGGTAAGGTATTATATGCTTATAATACTAAGTATTTTGAATTACAGGAATAATAGGGGATTTTTATGCAAGAAGAAATCAGAAAAGAAATTCTGACAAGAGATATAGTAAAAAAAGATGTTAA
>JAZSBS010000023.1:0-4867 GCA_045602525.1 Acutalibacteraceae bacterium | reverse complement strand
CATACCGCCGCCAAAAACAGTAAGTATACGGCAATCGCTGTCATAAACAAATACTTTGTCAAAGCAAGATTCAAGCGCATAGATAAAACCATTATCATCTACATCTATATCACAGATATCTTGCTTGTGGAAGTTGTCAATCCATATAATCTCGGTATCGGTAAAGTTAACCTTAGAATTAAGAAGATTGTTACCCTCACCAGGACTTAACCTTCGTATTTGGGCATTACGCGCAGCGGTTGAAAGTGTAGTATAACCATTACAGGTGTATACAAAACCATCCTTATCGATTGCTACGTCAACAATAGAATACGGCAATTTTTTTGCAGAGTTTGCATGTTTTTCAACATTGGGGAACAAACGATTTGATATGTTAGTAAATACCGATGCAAGTGTAGCACTAACGGTATTAGCACCGTAAAAGCCAAGGAATGTTCTGTCCGGTGCATACAGTAAAGTACCGTAATAGGAGCCTTCACTAACTACATACATATAACCGTTCTTATCACGGATAATTCTTGACGGTTTAAACTCAAAATCATCTGGAATCAGGTTTGATTCCGGCAATGTAATGGTATCAATAAGCGCACCATCTGAATTAATCATATAGATATTTGCGCCCTCAGTGTTACAAATATAAATAACACCGTCATTATAGTAAATACCCTTAGCATTATTATAATTGATAGAACCGTCGATTAAACCAATTTCTTTTATAAGATTATACTCATTGTCCAGAATCACAACGCGTGACTGAGCGTCAAGTATATAAAGATTATTATCATTATCTACGCATAGGCTGGTAATTTTGCTAAGTTTTTCTACGCCAAGCTTTTTAACATCAATTGTAGTAGAAACATCGTACATTGCCTTGCCATAAACAGCTTTTCTTTGCGTACCTACATTTGTCCAATAGGTATAACTATCGGTAGGAGCAGCTGCAGAAACAGCAGTTACAGCCGAGGCCACAAGACATATAGCCAAAATAACAGCAAAAAGACGACATAATGCTTTTTTCACTGTTCTCATCTCCTTTGTAATATTTGAAATTTATTCCTTAATACCTGCGCTGCTCATTGATTCAGCAACACTGCTTTGTGAAACAAGGAACACGATTATCGGAGGTATCATCATAATTACGGTAACTGCCATTGCAGAGCCTGCACGAGCAGTACCGCCGGCAGTAATCTGTGTTACTACCTGAGGCAAGATTTTTAACTCTTCAGAGAAAATTTTGCCCGAAGGAACTGCAGACCAAATATCACGGAAGGTAAAGAGTAAAAGTGTAAGCCAGATAGGCTTAATTGTAGGCATTACAATTGACCAGAAAACTTTGAACTGATTTGCACCGTCAATCTTTGCAGCTTCAAGTAATGCATCGGGAACATAACCCTCAATATACTGCTTGCCAAGGAATACACCCATTGTGGATGCCATAGGCGGCAGTATATAAATCCAATAAGTATCAATAAGTCCCAACTTTGAGAATATCAAATACTGCGGAACCGCCAAGGTGTATGCATTAAACATAAGCGCAAATTGAACGGTCCAAAATATTGCATTACGACCCTTAAAGGTGCCCTTTGAAATCGCATATGCTGCCATCAAAGCTACAAGAATGTAGACAAAAGTGGTAAAGAACGAAATACCAACGCTGTTAACAACATATCTGGAGAGCGGAACCCTAAGGCTTGCCATCAGATCAGGCAATATCGCATAGTTTCCTATTGTAGGACGGTGTACCAAAAAGCGCGGTGGGAAAATAAGCAACTCATCAAGCGGCTTAAATGATGTAGAAATGCAGTAGATAAGTGGCAGCAATGAAAATAGACCGCCCGCTACCAAAAACAGCACTAATGTAATATTACCCGCTGTTGAACGTGTATATCGTTTGACTGCAGATTTTTTGGCACGTTTATCTTGAAAATATTGTTTAATTGTCACTACAGTCACCCCTTACTTTTCAAACAGCTTAAGCAGCTTACCAACGAGCAATCGAGCTGCAACCATCATAATAAACAGAACAACAGACATTGCGCAAGCATAGCCAAGCTCATAACGTACAGTTGCCATATCTGTCATAAGCGACACTATGGAGTCTACCGCATTATTCTTACTTGGATAACCAGCAAGTTCAATCATAATTGTACTTGCCGAGAAAGATGCCTGAATTTGCATAACGGCACTAAAGAGCAGCATCGGCTGCATAGCAGGAAGAGTAATATACCTAAGTTCTTGCCAACGGTTTCTGATACCGTCGATAGCACCTGCTTCATACATATCACGGCTTACATTCTGCAAACCTGAAATGTTTGATAGGAACGAAACACCCATACTCTGCCATAACTGTACAACTATAATAATCGGCATAAGATAGGCTTCTGTTTTGAGCCATACAATAGGTTCTGCAAGGACACCGATTGAAATCAAAAAACTGTTTATGTAACCGTAGCTGTCACCACTGAAGGCAACCTTCCAAATAAAATATGCATTACCCACAAGAGATGGTGCATAAAACATAAACGAAAGAAAAGCACGAATCTTAGGAGTAAACTCATTAACAAACCACGCAAGCACAAAAGACATCAAAAAGCCCAAAGGACCTGCAATGATAGCAAATGTAAGAGTGTTTCTTACTGTAGTGCTGAAGGTTGTATCCTCGACAATCATACGACGGTAATTGTCAATCCATATGAATTTAGGATTTGCAATCATATCATATGATGTGAAACTAAGTGCTATAGAAGCAAAAATCGGAATAATAGTGAATACAAAGAAGAAAATTAAGAAAGGAGCAAGCATTATAAGCATAGGAATATGCTCAGTCAACATTTTATCGCGCGAGTAGTTTCTTAATTTCTTAGAAGCTGCAGGCATAACCGCTGCATCACCGTTTTTATTTTTAAACATAGACTGCTCTCCCCTCCTTAGTTATATTCTTCAATTTTACGTTGAATTTCTTTATCGGCTGATTTGGACCATTTAGTAACAGCATCCTTAACCTTGGCCTTATCTTCAAGCACAGCCCAAAACGCCTGGTCAATAGAACGTGTTACATCATATGAACCCGGAACCTCTTGAACCTCTTTGATTTGAGCCCATTGCTTGTTAAGAATTGCAAGATCGTCCTTATCCCAAGAAAGATTATTAAATGCCTTAACATTTGAAACGGCATTACGTCCAATCATACCCAAAATTGACTGTAGGTTATTGTTGTATCGTGTCTGGGTTTCTTCAGACGTCCACCACTTAAGGAACTGCCATGCCTGTTCCTGTTTGTTTGACTTTTTAACAATAGCACAGCCCGTACCTGAACCCGCAACAGAATAATTAATGTTTCCATCCTCATCCTCTGTGCCGGGTACCATTGCAATTCCCCATCTGCCGCGGATTTCGGGAGCGGTAGAATAGAGTGTCATATATGTATTGTAAGGAGCAATACCAAGAGGCATTACACCTACGCGCAAGCGGTTATAGAAATCCGCTTCTTTAAGGAAGTCATACTGCAGATAAAAATCGGTCCAGTGTTCAAATACATCCAAAGCCTTTTTGCTTGTAATTGCAGTGGCAGTACCCTCTTTATTATAGATGGAAAGGTCACTTTGCCACATAAGCGTCGGGAAAAGATGTAGATTACCGATACCAGCATTAACTGTGGTTGATGTTGTAATTTGTGTGAAAGGAACGTAAACATTCATGTTGTTACGCTGAATAATTGTGGCGCAATACAGGAAATCGTCCCATGTTTTAGGAACCTCAAGACCTAATTCTTCAAGTACGTCAGTACGGTAGAACATAAGCATAAAGTTCTGAGTATCAGGTAGCGCATATGTCTTGCCGTCATAGGTATACGGAGCTACTGCACCGTTTTCTAAGTTAGATCCACTTTGGAAGCGTGTAATTACCTCATCAAAATCCTCAAATTGTGAAAGATCAGCCAAGGCACCGCGTATACCCATATTTACAGGCTCTGTACGTGCCATCTGAAGTGACATATCAGGATAGTTGCCAGCAAGAATACCGTTTATAAGCGATGCACTAACAATTTCAACCTGAACATTAATCGGCTTACCATTATGGTAGTATTTTTCATTAGGTGTAAATGAATCCTGAATAAGCGAATTAAGAGCCGCTGCCTGATCCTGACCCCAGTTCACCCAAAGACGAATTGTGTTTTCATCTTCCTTTGCTTCTGCATTAGTAAGTGAATAATCATTTGTAAAGGATGAAATAAGACGAACAGTGTCATAACCAAACTGTTCAAAGAAATTTGCGTCATTATCCTGATAGTCTTTGCCTGCAGGCACTATCTGAAGTTGGTCGATAGCAAGTGGCATTTCTATCATATCATAAAGCCAAGAGCTGAGTGATGTATAATTTGTATAATATTCAGACACGTATTGCTGAGCAATAAATGGACTACGAATCATACTGTCAACCACACGCTTCATATTATCAATTGAAGCTACCGCTTGTGATGCTTTACCTGTACCGCTTGTCATATCGTTTGACAACTTGCCAAGTCTTTCGCTTACCTCATTAAGTGTGTCAAGGAAGCCAGGTATCTGCTTATCAAGTTCATAGTCACGGTTAAGGTCGGGAGACTCGCCGGTAATCATAACTATTTCGATATATTTATCGCCAAGAATATCAACAAGCTTGGACAATTCATAGAAATAATCAGACATACCGCCAACGGTTACTTCCATAGAGATAGTATGCTCTTTATCCGCATCAAGATAGATAAAGTATGGATTTTCTTCCTTGTCGGCAAAAGTGTAATACTTCCATCCTGTACCATATGGGAAAGTGAGAGTTTTAGCCTCTTCAAACGGAGTTTTACCGTCTATCTTAAGCCAACGCCAGC
>JAZSBS010000022.1:0-6219 GCA_045602525.1 Acutalibacteraceae bacterium | reverse complement strand
AACGCCGTCCAAATTAAACAAAACCGAATTTCTGCTATTACTCAGCCATACACCGCCATCTTTATCATCTTGAGTCAAAGCCCAGCTGCCTCCTTTTTCATCATTTAAGTTTTTAGACCACACAAGATATCCTTTTAAGAGTTTTACAATATGTTTTTCTTTTGCTTTTTCAGGAACGTCGTCAAGAGTTGCAAACCAACCCTCACCGAGTTGCTGTTGACGGCAACGTTCTGCAAGAACTACAACCTTGTATGCATTCGGGTCATCAAAATCTGCCGGAGGGTCATTGAAAGCAATATGAGCATTTTCGCCGATACCGATAAGACCAACGTCAACTTCCGCTTCACCAAGAATAGCAGTAAGTTTTGCAATTATCTCGTCAACACCGATAGAGGGGTCAACAAAGTTTGCGGCTTTAAGGTTAACCTTAGAAACAAAACGCTCTTTGAGATATTTAACAAAACTTGCAGGATGAGTTTCATCAATGCCGATATATTCGTCAAGATGGAACATTTCAACCTTGGACCAATCAACATCCTCATTTATAAGAGCCTCAATAGTTGTAAACTGAGAAGCGCCTGTTGAAAGGATGATTCTTGCACTGCCTTTTTCGGCAATTGCTTGATTGAGAAGACGAGCAGTTTCTTTTGCAGCCTTAACACCAAGCTCCTTAGCTGTTTCACTGTAAATTACTTTCATTTTAGAAACCTCCAAAATTTCTTATTACTAAATTGCAAAATTGCATTTTAACCAGGTGTTTTCGCTCTTTTTTCGCGAATAATCACAACATTTATAATTGTAACATATTTACACTCTTTGTCAATAATTTTTTATATTTTTTCAAATCTACTATTTGAATTAATAATAATATAAAATACGACGTAAATCAACACTTTTTCCACATTATCGTATAATTTTTGTTAATTTCGAACTTAATTATGGAAAAGGCCGTAATTATGTGATATAATAATTAAAAATTACGGCAAAACTGTGCTGAAAATATTTAGGAATTACAACTTTGGAGGATTTATGCGTAAAACAAAGATTATCTGCACTATCGGACCCGCTTGTGAAAACGAAGAGATATTAACAAAGATGTGCCTTGAAGGTATGAACGTTGCAAGGCTTAACTTCTCTCACGGAACCGAAGACGACCACAAAAAAATGATAGAACTTGTTAAAAAGGTTCGTGAAAAATTAAATTTACCAATTGCAATTATGCTCGACACAAAGGGTCCTGAATACCGTATTGGTACCTTTGAAAACAAAAAAGTAGTATTAAAAGAGGGCAATACCTTTATTTTTACAACCGAAGAAACAGTTGGTAACGAAAACATCGTTTCGGTTAATTACAAGCATTTAACCGACGATTTATCGGTTGGTGATACAGTAACCGTAAACAACGGTCTTGTTGCGCTTGAAGTAGAGAAAATCGAGGGCAAAAACGCCGTTTGCCGTGTTAAAATAGGCGGAGAACTTTCCGATAAAAAGAGTATGCACTTCCCCAACAAAGTATTAAAACACGACTTTTTGAGTGAACAGGATAAAGCCGATTTATTGTTTGGTATTGAAAACGATATTGACTTTATTGCAGCATCCTTTGTTTCGAGAAAGAGCGACGTTGCAGAAATGCGTAAATTCTTAGATGAAAACGGTGGAAGAGAAATTGATATTATAGCAAAAATAGAAAATCGAGCAGGTGTCGATAACATTGACGATATTTGTGAAATAGCAGATGGAATAATGGTTGCGCGCGGCGACCTTGGCGTGGAAATCCCGTTTGTTGAAGTCCCCTCCATTCAGAAGTATTTAATTGAAAAGTGCAGACTTCTCGGAAAACGCGTTATAACCGCTACCGAAATGTTGGAGTCTATGATATACAATTCAAGACCCACACGTGCCGAAATTTCTGACGTTGCAAACGCCGTTTACGACGGCGCTTCCGCAGTTATGCTTTCGGGTGAAACCGCTGCCGGTAAATACCCTGTTGAATCGGTAAAAAACATGTCTGAAATAGCGCAATACACCGAGCAAAAAATCGATTACAAACGTTGGTTTTCTACTACTGAGTATAAAATCAAAAATAATCTGGACGCCATCTCTCACGCCACCTGTGCTATGGCTATCGACGTTAATGCAAGATGTATAGTTGTTAACTCAATTTCGGGCAAAACCGTTCGAATGGTAAGCCGTTTCCGTTGCCCTGCCGATATTATAGGTATGACAACCGATAAACGCGCGTGGCGTCAATTGAATTTAAGTTGGGGTGTCACACCCGTTATGAGTGAAGAATACAATTCATTAGATATAGTGTTCTATCAAGCGACAAATCACGCCAATCGAATTTTTTCGCTAAAATCCGGCGACAACGTAGTGCTTACGGGCGGACAAATTAACGGTGTTTCAGGCAACACCAACACCATTAAGGTCGAAAGCATAAAGTAAGTTGTGCCAATTAAAAAACCCAAGAACTTTGGTTCTTGGGTTTTTTGTTTGCCAATCTTTTGCTTCATTTATTCGTTCAATTATCAAGTCTTCCTATTATCATACCTCATTTTGTGAACCAATTGGGTTAATAATACTATATCCGACATTAATTAAGTGGTCAGCCACACGTTCAAGACCGACAATCGTCGAAGAATAATACGGACTCACTTCTATACTGCAATCCCCTTCGGTAAGACGGGTGAAATGACTTGCAGTAAGTTCTTTTTTCATTGTGTCAATTTCGTCTTCTAAAACAGTAAGCATTGATAATTCCGACTTATTTAGGTTGTCAAAAGTATCCTTTGAGATAACCAACATTTGCATTACTTTATCGCTCATCAACTTAATGTCGTTACGAGCCTTTTGCGAAAATGTTATATTTTTCGATGACATTTCTGCAACTATCTCATAAAAGTTTTCTGCATGGTCACCTATACGTTCCAAATCGTTCAGCACGTGAAAATATGAACCAATAATTTGTTCGTCACTTTGTTCGACCATAGCGGAAAGTTTGATAAGAAACCGTGTTAATGCACCGTTTGTGAAGTCGATGACCAATTCATTGTCCTCAATTTTTTCACTTGCAGTCAAGCCTCCGTTTTCCATAGCGTCAAAGGAAAATGAAATGTTTTCTTTAACCAAACCAAACATATAGTCCATTTCCTTTTTTACCTGCATAAGTGCTACAGAGGGCATAGAGAGTAATCTGTCATCGACAAATTTGAGTGACAAGATTTTATCTTGTTCCTTTTTATCCTTAATAATCTTGCAAGAATAATTAACCAATTGCTTAACAAACGGAAGCAACAAACAGGTGGTGGTTACATTAAAAACGACGTGGAAAGCAGAAACACGCATTTGTAGCGACATAGGGTCGCTTCCAGGAAACAAGGAAACTAACGTATTAACAACTGGGTCTTTGAATATCCAAATAACAGCCGTAAAAAATGCTGTTCCTATAACGTTAAATGTACAATGTATAAGGGCTACACGCTTTGAGTTTTCATTCGCTCCAACCGATGCAAGAAGTGCCGTTACACAAGTACCGATATTGGCTCCAAGCACAATAAACAATGCTAAATCAAGCGGCAAAACACCTGCGCCAACCATCGTTATCACAACACCGGTTGCTGCTGATGAGCTCTGTATAAGTGCGGTGAAGATTATGCCAACAAATATAAGCAACAAAGGAAAATCAATTACACTGAAAATTCCTTGGAACATAGACTCAACCAAAGGATTACCAAAGGCTTGTTCACTGCTCATAATATTAAGGCCCACAAAAATAATGCCCAGGCCACTGCACAAAAGACCTGCTATCTTTATCTTTTCTTTTTTGAAGAAGCCCATCATTACACCTGCAAAAGCGAAAAGATACATTAGCATATTAAAATAATCATTTTTAAGCGCCACTAAAACACCGGTAATCGTTGTACCGATATTGGCACCCATAATAATGGGGGTTGCCTGCATTAAAGTCATAACTCCTGCATTAACGAGACCTATAACCATAACAGATGTTGCCGACGAACTTTGAATAATGGCGGTAACACCTGCACCGATAGCGACACCTGAAAAACGGTTGTTACTGATTCGGCCAAGCATTCGTTTCATTCCTTCACCGGCACTTTTTTCAAGAGCATCGCTCATAAAATTCATGCCCACGATGAATATTCCGACACCTGCAAGAAGCCATATGAGGCTGCTTACAAGTTGCATAACTTCTTGTGCTGATAACATAGAATTACTCCTTCAAAAGTCGTTTTTTTGATTAGTTATTTATTGGAAGTTGATTTCCCTATTATATACGTAGCGGCAATTATAATGCCTATAATTATAAATACGCCAAGCATTCCAACTCCCATATATTTGAGATAATTAACAAACTGTATTGGTGAAAACATAAATTATACCTCCTATATAAAGAAACCAAGTATAAGCGAACCCGCAATAACCGAAGCAATCTGGCCCGACACGTTAACGCCTATTGCGTGCATTAAAAGGAAGTTCTGATTATCCTCTTTAAGTCCCATTTTATGAACAATTCTTCCCGACATCGGAAAAGCAGAAATACCTGCGGCGCCTATCATTGGATTTATAGGTTCTTTGCCGAAAGTTTTAAGCAATATATTGAAAAGTTTTGCAAAAAGCACTCCACCTGCTGTGTCTATAACAAAGGCAACCAAACCCAGTCCCAATATAAGAAGCGTAGAAGTATTAAGAAATTTATCAGCGCTCATTTGGAAGGCAATGGTTATGCCAAGGAAAATGGTTATAAGATTTGCAAGAACCTTTTGCGCTGTTTCAGAAAGTGAATCAAGTACACCGCATTCTCTTATAAGGTTACCAAACATAAGGAAACCTATAAGTGAAGCCGCAGAAGGAACAAATACACAGGTAACAATGGAAATCACTATTGGAAATAGTATTTTTGTTGTTTTGGAAACGCTCTTTTGTTCGTATTTCATGCGAATTTTGCGTTCTTTTTGGGTGGTTAAAAGTTTTTTTACAGGCGGCTGTATAATTGGTACTAACGCCATATACGAATAGGCGGCAACCGCAATGGCGCCTATATATTTAGAGTTTTCTGTGCCGCCGAGTAACGTGTTAGCAACAACAATAGAAGTAGGACCGTCAGCCGCGCCGATTATAGAAATTGACGCCGCAACGTCTTCCGGGAAAAACATTGCTGCCGTACATAAGGTAAAGAAAATACCAAACTGCGCTGCCGCACCGAATATCATAAGTTTTGGATTATTAAGAAGAGGTCCAAAATCAATCATAGCACCTATACCAATAAACAGTATAAGTGGAAAAAGTTCATTGGCAATACCAGCATTATACAACGTTTCAAGTGGCTCGGCTATGCCCGAATGCGGAAAATTCATAAGTATTGCACCAAATCCTATTGGCAAAAGCAAGGTGGGCTCCATTTGCTTTTTTATGGCCAAATAAATCAGAATTCCGCCAATTGCCCACATAACTATCATTTTCCAGTTGCCGTTTTGTCCAAACTCAAAAATAGGTTTGAACAGTTCAAATAATTCCTCCACAATGTTTCCTTCTTTCGTATATTAAATATAAATTTACAATAACATTTTACTGCAAATAAAGTTAAGAATCAGCAAAAATTAAAACCGTAATAGTATTGGTACTACTACGGTTTCTTATTCGTTTAACCTATATCCAACACCAAGTTCATTTGCAATGTAATTGGCTTCGCCCGGCTTGTCGCCAAACTTCTTACGGATATTAGCCATATTTACTTGTAACCTTTTAATACTTCCTTCCTGTGTATATCCACCCCAAATGGCTTTAATAATAGCGGCGTAGGTCATCATTTTACCACTATTTTCAGAAAGAAGCGCTATTATATTATATTCTGTTTGGGTAAGATGGATTTCTTCACCTTTTATAAATACTTGCCGCGCATTATAATCAATTTCTAAATCTTTAAGGGTGAAACGTCCTGCGGGTAATCTTCCCTCTTCTGCACTAAAACGATTATTGCGAAGTGCCGCTCTCACACGTGCTAAAAGTTCTCCCGAACCGAAAGGCTTGGTAATATAATCGTTAGCGCCTTTGTCTAACGCAGTTATTTTATCCGTTTCACTTGTCCGCGCAGACAAAACAATTATAGGTGTGAGCGAATCTTTGCGTACAAAATCAAGTAAATTTATACCATCAAAATCAGGAAGTCCAAGGTCTAGAATAATTAGGTCGGGCATATAC
>JAZSBS010000021.1:0-6329 GCA_045602525.1 Acutalibacteraceae bacterium | reverse complement strand
CTTTTGATTTATATACAGCGCCAAACTTATGACCTATAAACACACCAATTGACGATAAAATAAAGGTTGTAACTCCTATAATTAAAATGGATAACAAAATATCAGGTAGTGTATTAATTCCATCAATTGCAAATGCAATACCCGCCGCCATAGCATCAATGCTGGTGGCAATAGCCATAATAAGCAATTCCTTTATATCAAAGCTACCACAATCTTCATCGTCGTCCTTAAATGCTTCATAAATCATTTTACCGCCGATAAATGCCAGCAAAGCAAATGCTATCCAATGGTCAAAACTTTCAATATATTCTTTAAAGCTATGACCTAATACCCAACCTGCAAAAGGCATAAGTGCCTGAAATCCACCAAAAAAAAGTGAAATAATCCCCATCTGCTTATAGTTCAATTTCTGCATTTTAAGGCCCTTACAGATTGCAACCGCAAAAGCATCCATAGAAAGTGCAATACCGGTTAAAAATACGGTAATAAACATAAAATCATCCTAAAAATTATTTTTGTCTGTTATTCCAAGCGGTAATATCCTTAAGCTCTGCCATTAAAGCAACATAGCTTTCGTGACGTGATTTTTGAATAACACCGTCACGAACCGCCTCGATTACTGCGCAACCCTTTTCGATTGTATGTGAGCAGGAAGTAAATTTACATCCGCCTAAATAGTCGCTGAAATCAGGAAAACAGTCCGCAAGCGATAATTTAAAATCGTATAAATCCTCGTTTGTATCAACAGTAGAAAAGCCCGGTGTATCTACAACGTATGCCTCGTCGCCTACAAAAAACAGTTCGGTATGACGTGTAGTATGTCGTCCACGTCCAAGCTTATCACTTACCTCTCCAGTTTTTAGTTGAAGATTTGGAAAAAGAGCGTTTAAAATACTAGATTTACCAACACCCGAATTGCCCGAAAACGCGCATACACTGTTTTGCATTTCTGATTTTAGTTGGTCAATACCAATATTATCTTTTGCAGAAACAATATATGTTTTAAAACCTGCTTTGGCGTAAATTTCATACAAATCATTAAAACTGCCCATATCCGATTTGTTAAATACAATTATAGGCTCTATATTGTTATACACTGCCAACGCAGTAAGCCTATCAATCATAAGTGTATCGGGCGCTGGTGTGCTGTAAGCAGACACAACAAACAGCTTATCAATATTGGCAACTAATGGTCGGTTAAATAGATTTTTTCTATTACATATACTTTCAACTATGCCGTGAGTATCGTCTGTTAAGGTGAATTTTACTGTATCACCCACAACAGGGGAAACTCCCGCTTTGCGAAAGTTTCCCCTGGCTTTACATTCGTATACATTACCGTCACAGTTGACATAGTAAAAGCCGGAAATTGCTTTAATAAGTATACCAGTCATATTTTATTCTTCACCAATTGTGCATATGATACAATCCGAACCAACAGGTTTTTGATGATCACCGTTTTCGCATTTTTCGTGATCTGCATCGGTATGTGTTACGCCGTTAACAAGTTCTGCGCCGCAAACCTCACAAACAGTAGTTACAGGCTCTGATGATGTTGTAGACACATACTTTTTGTAATCGGTCTTTTTATTTATTTCGGTAGTTTTATCTTTTGAAGCATCAACCTTAATGGTTGCATAGCTGTAATACTCTTCATCGGTACCAAAACGCACTTTAACTGTGTATTCAAGTTCCTTTTCAGTACCTGTCATCTTTTCAAACGTGTAAGAACTCTTTTCAGAAAAAGCAAGTTTTTCACTTTCTTTAATCATTTTGCCTTCAGACCAGATTGATACGTAACCCGTTGACTCAAATTTTGCAAAGTCATTTCTTATTGCAACGGTTGGAGCAAAAGTATAATTGGTAACACCTGTACTTACATAAATTTTGATTGTTGTACCTTCGGGTACCTTTTCACTTGAGTTTGCATCGGGCTCTTGCGCTATAACATAACCCTTTTCATAAAACTTATCACTTGATGTAAGGTCACGTTCTTCTGTTTCTACAATAAGACCCAGCTTTTCAATATCAGCAACCGCCTTTTCCTTCTTAAGACCAACAACATTAGGTATATCAAGCATCTTGGTTGCTTTACCCGTACTTACATAAACAGTAATTTCGGCGCCCTCTGCCATAACAGTAGTGCGCGCGGGTTCTGTTTTTATAACAAGACCTGCTTCAACCTCGTCATCAGCAACCTCTTTTACATTGGTAACAAAGCCTTTTGACTTAAGCTCAGATACAGCATAAGATTCGGTTTTACCGTAAACATCAGGCACCTTAACATTGGTCTGTCCCGTACTTACATAAAGTGTAATTGCAGCGCCGTTTTTAAGCTTTTTGCCCGCAGACTGTGACTGATCACAAACAACGCCAATCTCGTAATCCTCACTGGCTGTGTATTCCCATTCTATATCAAAACTGTTAAAATTAGCGTGCTGCTTTACCTCTTCTATTGTCATACCGATAAATTTAGGACACTCAATTTCTGCGCCTGTATTTTTAAGAAGCTTGGGAACAAATATAATAGCAAGAACAATAAGCGCAATGATAAGTGCCGAAGCAATACCTGCAAGAATAGGTATCATATTGTTCTTTTCTTTAACCTCTTCTACCTCATCGTCCTCTTCTTCTACAACAGCTGATGCGGGTGTTGATGACATAAGAGTATCTACAAACTTTGTAGGTGAATTATCAACAAAATATGAATAATCAAAGGTGGACTCAGGGTCCTTTTTAAACTGTTCCAAATCACAAAGCATCTCTGAAGCCGATTGATAACGTCGTTCGGGTGTCTTTTGCATTGCATGCATTGTAATCTGTTCAAGACCTACAGGAATAGCGGGATTAATCTCAGTAGGCAATTTGGGATCGCGTTGAAGTTGCATAATCGCTACTGAAACAGCGCTTTCTGCCTCGAAAGGAAGCTGACCTGTGAGCATTTCATAAAGCATTACGCCCACAGAATAAATATCTGCCTTTTCGTCGGTTTTTTCACCGCGCGCCTGTTCAGGACTGATATAATGCACAGAGCCGATTGCCTTATCTGTAATTGTGCGCTGTTCATTTCTTGCAAAACGCGCAATACCAAAGTCGGCAACCTTTATCGTACCGTCGGAAAGCACCATTATATTCTGAGGCTTAACATCACGATGAACAATGCCTTTGTCGTGTGCGTGCTGTAAACCCTTTAATATCTGAAAAGTAAAGTATACAGCATCTTTCCATCTAAGACTGCCCTGACGTTCAATAAATTCTTTCAAGGTAATACCGTCTATGTACTCCATAACAATATACTGAATAAGATCACCAAAGCTTACATCATAAACCTTTACGATGTTAGGATGTGAAAGCACCGCAATTGCCTTTGATTCGTTTTTAAAACGACGAATAAACTCTTCGTTAGAAACAAATTCTTCCTTTAAAATTTTAATTGCAACGGTACGGTTCTCAACATTATCGTGCGCTTTATACACAACAGCCATACCGCCAACGCCGATAATTTCTTGAATTTCATATCGACCGTCTAAGCGTTTGCCTACAAATCTATCCATATATAGCACAATCCTTTCTATCAGTGGGATATTATGGCTGCAGTTATATTATCTCTGCCACCGCCATTGTTAGCTTCTTTTATTAATAAATCTGTTATTTTATCCAAAGCATTGTCTTTTACAATGCGCAAGATACTGTTTTCATTCGCATAGTTGCTAAGTCCGTCAGTACAAAGCAATATTTTGTCGTTTTCACCAAGATCTACGCAGTAACTGTCTGTTAAAACATTTTCTTCTACACCAAGTGCTCTTGTAATTACATTTTTTTCCGGGTGAATCTGCGCTTGCTCAGGCGAAAGTTTTCCACTTTCTACAAGGGACTGAACTACAGAATGGTCACGTGTTAGCTGTTTTAATTCGTCAGCAATTAAATATGCTCGACTATCACCAACATTACAAATAACTGCCTGTTGTTCTCTCACAATAGCCGATACTGCAGTTGTACCCATACCATTTAACTGTTCGTCCTTTTTTGAAAGAGTATAAACCTCAATATTTGCAGAAGCAATAGCATTACTTAATAACTTTATAATATCGTCAGAGGTCATAGAAGGGTTGTATGATGCCAAAACATACTGAGAGATAATTTCAACCGCAGTTTTACTTGCAATATCCCCTGCGCTTGCTCCGCCCATACCGTCACACACAACAGCAAAGGCCGCGCCGCCCGACAAAACATTTGCGGCAAAGGCATCCTGATTAACACTTCGCACTTTGCCTTTGTCGGTTTTAGCAAAAATCCGCATCGTCTATTTCCTCCTTTGTTTTCTTTTTCAACTGACCGCAGGAAGCGTCAATATCAGCGCCAAGAGTACGTCTGATGGTTGTATTAACGCCTAAGCTTTCAAGCTTTTTCTGAAAAGCAATAATTGCTTTGCGATCAGGTTTTTTAAATGTGTTTTCTTTTACAGGGTTTGCAGGAATTAAATTAACATGACACATTATGCCACGAAGCCTGCTCGCCAATTCCTTAGCGTTAGCATCACTGTCATTAATTCCCTCTATCAACGCATATTCAAATGAAATTCGTCTTGTTGTAATTTTTTGATAATCACGACAGGCCTTTAACAAAGCATCAATGTTCCATTTTTTATTAACAGGCATCGTGCGACTTCTAATTTCATCATTTGGCGCGTGAAGCGATATTGATAAAGTTATGGGTAAATTATATTCCGCCAAGCGTTTTATTCCGCTTACAACACCCGAGGTTGAAAGAGATATATGACGAAGTCCGATGTTTAAACCGTTTTCATCACTTGCTAACTTTAAAAATGCAATACTGTTATCAAAATTATCAAGCGGCTCCCCCATGCCCATCATAACAACATTTGAAATGCGGATATCATTGTCCCGTTGCGCATAGGTTATCTGAGCCAACATTTCTGATGCCGTAAGATTACGAGTAAGTCCGTAAAGACCAGATGCGCAAAAATTACACCCCATTCGACAACCAACCTGAGTTGAAATGCAAACGGTATATCCGTGCTCATACTTCATGAGCACCGATTCAATCAGCTCGCCGTCATAAAGCTCATAAACATATTTTACTGTGCCGTCAATTTGCGATACATATCTCCGAAGAGGTTTAACAGTAGCAATATAACACCTATCGTTTAAACATTGTCGCAAGGTGACAGGTATATTCGTCATTTCATCAAAACTTTGCACGCCCGATTGTAACCATTTAAATAGTTGCAATGCGCGGAATTTAGGTTGCCCCAAATCTATAACAAGCTGCGTTATCATCTCTAAATTCATAGAGCATATATCAAGCTTATTGGAAATAGTATCACCTGCTTTTTTGCAAGAGCGCACAATAAAAACCATCTGTTTCGTCTATGTGCGGCATAAAGGTATGTTGGTATTTTAACTCATATTGGGGGTGTTTGTCAAGAAAACCCTGTACAACACCCTCGTTCTCGCACTTTCTGAGCGTACATGTTGAATATAAAATACGTCCGTTTGTATTCAAATAAAAGTCTGTATTCTCCAAAATTTTACTTTGTATAAGTGTTATATCGCTATATTCACTTATATCCTTATATTTAATTTCGGGCTTGCGTCGAATAACACCAAGACCAGAACATGGAACATCACAAAGTATTGCGTCAAATTGACCTATTTTGTCATTTTTTACTGTAGCATCATTTTGTAACGTAATAATATTATTAAGTCCTAAACGTTCAGCACCTTTTTTAATAAGTTGTACCCTTTTGGAATATAAATCGCAAGCAATTATTTTTCCCGTATTGCCCATATACTGTGCCATTGTAAATGTCTTGCCACCGGGAGCTGCACATATATCAAGCACATTTTCATTTTTTACAGGTGCAAGCGTTTTTACCGCTATTTGCGAGGCGGTATCTTGAATGTGAAACATACCATCGCGATAGCATCTGCTTAATGTCACATCAATACCACCGATAACCTTTATTGAATTGTCTATATCTGTAGATAACGCATTTATGCCTTCGCTCGATAACATTTGCACAAGTGAAGCTGTATCGGTTTTTAATGTGTTTACGCGAAGCACAACAGGTGGCGCCATTAAAGAATGTTCTAACAGATTAATAGTATTATTAATACCGTAATCATTGATAAAACCTTCAATTATCCATTCCGGACAGGAATATTTAACACTTAAAGAAAAAAGGTCAGTTCCGTTAGGCAATTTAATTTCATCACGTAAAATATTTCTTAGCACTCCGTTTACAAAACCTGAAAGATGCTTTTCTTTAGAAGCCTTGATAAGCTTAACCGCTTCATTAACTGCAG
>JAZSBS010000020.1:0-20859 GCA_045602525.1 Acutalibacteraceae bacterium | reverse complement strand
GTTGCCAATAAAGTGCACCCATACAACGACCTCTATGACGGCGCAAATGCTCTACGCAATACTTAATGGCTTCAGCCTGGAAAAGCTGTGTCGCATAAAGAAATGCGGGCAGGCTGTTAGGATATTTAAAGTTTTCAGAAATGTACTGCATAAGATATTGGTTTGCAGGAATCGAACGCTGATGCATTTCCATAACACGTGAGAACACATTTCGGTCTTCAGGCAAAGTAAAAGAATTTACGGTCTTTTCACCGGGGTATCCCTGCACACCAAACTCGCTCATATAGCGCCAATGCTTTGTTCGGTATTCAGTAATTGGCTTGCCACACCACACGCCGTAATAATGGCAGTCACCAAAGTTTTCGTTTTGCGGATCCATAAAGTGACCAATTGATGAAGGCGACGACGGAACATACGGTAAATCCGGGCAAACGCGATTTGCCACATCGGCTAACACATCCTCAAACACTTCGAGATATCGCGGATATTTTACAGGCTGCCATGTACACCAAAGCTCAATTTCGTTGTTGCCACTTACAATTACAATTGACGGATGATGACGCAGTCGCGCAAGGTTTTGCTCGGCTTCAATGCGGATGTTTTCCATCATAGCATCATCAGGGTTCATAGACGAGCAGGCAAACATAAGATCCATAAATACCGTAATACCCATTTCGTCACAAATATCAAAGAAATAATCGTGCGGATAAAAACCACCGCCCCACACACGTAAACAGTTAAAGTTACAGCGACAGCACTGCTCTATCAGGTTGCGTGTGCGTTCCTCACTAAGACGTGATAAAATGTTATCCTCAGGCACATAGTCAGCACCCATCGCAAAAAAGCGAACTCCATTAATCTCGTGACAGAAGGACTCGCCCCACTTGTCTTTTTCTCGGATAAGCTTTACCGTACGAAGACCTATGCGGCGACTGGTACTATCAACAACCTTGTCGTTTTCAATTACTTCAACCTTTATGGTATAAAGCGGTTGCTCACCAAGACCGCGAGGCATCCAAAGTTTTGGATTTTTAATCTCATTTTCCTCATTTGCTTTAAGCACGAAAACATTACCGTCAGGCGCAGTGCAGGTAATTTTAATTTCCGCCTTACCGTCAAGTGTTACCTTTGGTGTTACAAAAACACGACCGCTGTCATGACGCTGTGTAATATAAATATCACTTATGCGAACACTATCTTTTTTAAGCAGATAAATATCCTTCCAGATACCTGCATCAGGTAGACGTGGACCCCAATCCCAACCAAACATACAGTGAGCCTTACGTATGTTACCAAAGCCCGCCATAGCCTCTTTTGCATAAAACGTAGGGGCTTCTGCCTCTTTTTCTTTTATGTAAGCATCTGCTGGGTGAACCTCTATTTTAATCTCGTTTTCACCGTCTCTAAGAACTGAGGTTATATCGAACTCATAACTACGGTGCATATTGTCGGTATAGGCAACGTGCGCACCATTTACATATATATCACAAAGCGTGTCAAGACCGTCACAGCAAAGCAAAACCGTGTTGCCGTCGGGTGTGTAATTAAACTTGCGTGAAAACTCAAACTCGTTATCCATAATTCCTACAAGTTTAAGTTCGTTATCGCGGTAATAAGGGTCATCAATTAGCTTGTTATCAAGCAAAAAAGAATAAACCGAGCCAGGTATAGTACCTTCACAGTTATACTCGCCGCCTTTAAGACGCCATATACCGTTCAAGTCAAATCTTTGCATAAAATTGTCTCCTTTAGCTTATAAATCTTTTTTTAAAACAATAGCAGTTCTGTTGGGTAGATAGCATTTAAATCCCACCCAGCCTATAGGAGTGGTAAATGTTTTGTACTTAACCGAGGTGTCAACACGCGAAAAACCGCCGAATCGTCCGTCATCCGAGGAAAGCACAACATTATAAGTGCCTTCTTTGCCCACGGGCACAAAATATCCGTCAAAGGATTTTGTGGGGTGGAAATTGAAGATAAACACGTTGTCACCCTTAGTATAGATAAGTATCTTATCATCTTGATGAAGCCATCTGTTTTCAGCTGATAAAGTAAGCAAATCCTCTTCCTTAAGTAGTTTTATCATAGCCTTGTCAAAATCATTAAGTTCTTTATATCTGAGCTCGGGATTATCAACAAGACTCCATTGTCTGCGACAATAATGGTAGCTCCAGCCGTTACCCTCACGTGGAAAATCTATCCATTCGGGATGACCGAATTCATTTCCCATAAAATTAAGGTAGCCCTCTCCTGCTAAAGAGGCGGTAATAAGACGTATCATTTTATGAAGAGCGACACCTCTATCTATTACAAGATTACTGCCTGATTTGTTCATACCGGTATACATATCAGCGTCGCAAAGCCTGAACATTATGGTCTTATCTCCAACCAAAGCTTGATCGTGTGACTCGCAATAGCCTATATTTTTTTCTTGTGCACGACAGGTGGTAAGCTCATACCATAACTTACCTATATCCCACTCATCGTCGGTACATTCTTTAATGGTTTTAATCCATAAATCTGGCACACCCATGGACAAACGATAATCAAAGCCTATGCCGCCATCGTGTATAGGTATACACATACCCGGCATACCCGACATATCTTCCGCTATTGTAATAGCGTTTGGATTAATTTCGTGAATTAGTTCATTTGCCAACTGTAAATATGTAACAGCATCCGTATCGGTGTTCATTGAAAAGTACATGCTGTAATCTGTAAACGCGCTTCCAAGTCCGTGATCGTGATAAAGCATAGAGGTTACACCATCAAAGCGAAAGCCATCAAAATGAAAAACCTCCATCCAATATTTAAGATTTGAAAGCAAAAAATGCAATACTTCGTCCTTGCCGTAATTAAAAAGCTTTGTTCCCCAGGCACTATGATTACCCTTTTCACCCTCGTGAAAAAATTGATATACCGTACCGTCAAACTCGTTTAGTCCCTCATTGGTATTTTTTACAGCGTGAGAATGCACAACATCCAATAAAACGGCAATGCCCATTCCGTGAGCGGTATTTATAAGCTTTTTTAATTCACAGCTTTTGCCGTAACGTGATGAAGCAGCAAAAAAGTTAGACACCTGATATCCAAAAGATCCATAATAGGGATGCTCCATAATAGCCATAATCTGTATTGTATTATACCCAAGTTCTTTAATTCTCGGCAGTATGTTTTCGGTGAATTCTTTATATGTACCAATGCCCCATTTTTCCTGCGCCATACCTATGTGGCACTCATAAATAAACGGAGTCTTTTCCGGAATAAAATCTTTATCTGTCCATGAAAATTTTTCGTTGGTATCTTCAATTTCAGCACACCATAAATATGTTTGAGGGTCTTGGACAACTCGGGTAGCGTAAAGAGGAATGCGACGCAGTATACGACCCGAATTTATAACGATAGCCTGCACCTTCTGCCCAACTTTAAGTGAGTTTTTACCCTTTAGATGCACTTCAAAAACACCATTTTCAAGCTTTGTCATAGGGCAACTTTCGAGCTCCCAATTATTAAAATCACCCGTGAGATACATTTCATCAGCGGCTGGCGCCCACTCTCGGTAAACCCAACCGTTGCGAGTGCGATGAAAACCGAAATACTTATGACCGTTAGCAAAGTTTTTTATCTTTTTTAAATTGTCTAAAAGCTCGCTTCTTTTACTACGAAAAAGCTCTGTTCTTAAATTAATATCCTTTTCAAAGGGCGCTAAATACGGGTCAATTTCCAAAATTTTCTTGTTTGTACGCACGCTCATTTAAATCCCTCACTTTATATTTTATTATACCATATAGTGGTAATGAATATCAATATAATTTAAAACTAAATTAGCCAAAAAAGGAATAAAAAACTCGATAAGCAATATAACTGAAAACGACGATTACTTTAGCAACCGTCGTTTTCTTGGCAGTAGTAGAGCGCTTTCTTTTATAATCACAATTTTTATCTGTATTCTTTTGGTGTAACGCCAACATATTTTTTAAATATATTAGTAAATTGTGAAGAAGAATTAAACCCGCAATCAAAAGCAATATCGGTGATTGTGGAGTCGGAATTTTTTAATAAACGTTTGGCGTGTTGTATACGCTGATTAGTGAGATACGCATAGGGAGATAAACCAAAACGTTCAGTAAAAATATGTCTAAAGCGGTCGTAGCTGTAATGGTTGTTTTTGGCAAGAGCCACAAAATCTATGTGTTCGTTAATATTTTGATCAATGTAATTTATAATTTTTTCAAACTCCAGTCGCACACCTAAAGGTTCTATGTCGTTTTGCTTTTGTTCAGCGGTAGCAACAATTTCTGCAAGACAAATTTCTATAAAAATTTCACTGTGCTTTTTTTGTTGAAGCGACAACTCGCGAAGCTTTTTCAAAAGCGCTAAAAGACTGCCGTCATAGTCATAAAAAACCCCTTCTTTTAAGTTTATATCTTCTATATCAAAAGAAAAATGTAACCATATTATATCGCAAGGCTCCGGATCATTTTCGTTATGTGGCGTACCCATTTTGTAAAAAGCAAAATCGCCGGCCTTATATGCATAAGTCTTACCGTTAATTTCGGTACTGCCATTTCCCGATATAAAGTACACGAGTTCATTATATCTATGAGTTTGAGTTTTAATAGTAATGGGTATCGTGTGCTTAACACGATGTATTTGTCTTAATTTACAATTAATCATAATTATCACCGCATTAATTTTATCATTAAATAAGTAATAAGTAAATAGCCAAAATATAAATTTTATGGCCTGAATTTTATATTTAATATTGGATGAATATGTTACAATTTAATTGGTGATGCTATGAACAAAAATATTTTCGGGGTAGATATTGGAGGATCAAAGTTAATTTGTGGTGTTTTAACAAATGATGGCAAAATACTTGACACCTATCGTGCCGACTACCCTGCCAACTACACAATCGACACAATTTTACAGTTTATACACGAAGGCTACCGTGCGTTAAATCATTATGATTTTTACGCTTGTGGTGTAGCGGTGCCCGGTCTTTGCGATTTCACTACAGGCAGATGGCTTTATTCGCCCTTTTCAGGACTTAGCGATATTTGTATTGCCGAAATCATAAACAATATGACAAACCTACCAACGTACGCCGATAATGATGTAAATGTTTCGGCACTGGCCGAAAAGCACTTTGGCGTATGTAAGGATGTGTCTGACTTTTTATGGATTACTGTCAGCAATGGCATTGGCGGTGGTTTGTATCTTGACAACAAACTTTACCGTGGACAACATCTTTCTGCCGGAGAAATCGGTCATTTTATAGTGGAAGAAAACGGTCGTAAATGTGGTTGCGGAAGTTGTGGTTGCCTTGAAGCGTATGCATCGGGAGCCTCAATTTCGGATATCTACCGCGAAAAAACCGGTAAAGATATTTCTGCAAAAGATATTGCCAATTTGGCAAGAAACGGTGATAAAACTGCATTATATGTTTGGCAAAATGCCGGGCGTTACATTGGTCAAGCGGTATCTTATGCTGTAAACCTGTTAAACATTGAATTGATTGTCTTGGGTGGTGGCGCAGCCGAAGCATTTGACCTGCTCCAACCTAGCGCTACACAAAGTTTACGCCAAAATCTTTTTAAAAATGCAAATCCAAACACAAAAATACTACATTCGGCACCCGGTCGTTTTGCGGCGCTTATGGGCTGTGCCGCATTAGTACTTGAAAATACAAAGGAGCAAAATTTATGAAAAACGTAATTTTAGATTATATCAACGACATTCACTCATTGTGTGATAGTCTTGACACCGAACAACTTAATGCCGCTTGTGAATTGATGTTTGAAAGTTATAAAGCGGGCAAAAAAATTTTTGTTGCCGGCAACGGCGGTAGCGCAGGTACATCTAATCATTTTTGCTGTGACTTTGGAAAAAACGCAGTAAAGGGCGATGAACACCGCCCCAAAATTATCTCTCTTTCTTCTAACATTGCAGTGCTTACTGCTCTTGGTAACGATTTTTGCTATGACGAGGTTTTTTCGCAACAACTTAAAAACCTTATGGACGATGGTGACACTGTATTACTAATATCAGCAAGTGGTAATTCGCCTAACATTATAGAAGCGGCAAAATATGCGAAATTACGCGGTGGTAAAATCATTGGATTTTCAGGTTTTGCAGGAGGAAAGCTTAAAGAACTTTCTGATATAAATGTAATTATTCCCTCCACTTCTTACGAACAAATAGAGGATTTACATATGATGCTAACCCACATCATTGTTTGCTATTTTAAAGCATTGGAACTTGAGTAAATATGAAAAAATTAAAGTTTAATAAAAGCGGTCTTGACCTTTCAAGGAGGGTTGCTGCCGAAGGCAGTGTACTACTTAAAAACGACGGTACTTTACCGCTAAAAAAAGGTACAAAAATTGCGCTTTTTGGCAGAAATCAATGCGATACTTATAAGGGTGGAGGCGGTGCCGCTGACCTGTGGGCAGTTAAGTGTCAAAACTACTGTGACGGTTTAGAAAAACTTGGCAATGTCTATAAGCCACTGCTTAAAAAATATCGTGATACCTCGGCCGCTAATCGCGACCCGTCTCTTGGCAAATTCCATCATTCTTTCAACCACCATAAATACTGTCTGCCCGAAATACATCTTAACGACAAAGAGGTTGAGGACGCATCAAAGGCGTGTGACACAGCTATTGTATTTATCGGTCGATTTGCGATTGAAGGCAGAGATATTAAAGATATTGAGGGTGAATACCGTATCACCCAACAAGAAGAAGCCATGATTGGTCAGGTGTTGCGTTATTTTAAAAAAGCGGTTTTAGTACTTAATATTCCGTTAGCACTTGATTTAAGCTTTTTAGACAAATATAAATTTAATGCTATTATACACAACTTTTACCCCGGTCATTTAGCGGGCTACGCCATATCGGATATTCTTTACGGAAGAATAGCGCCCTGTGGCAGACTACCGTTTTCTTGGACCAAGACTGCTGAAGAATATTCAACAAACGAGGGTTTTTCTACCGAAAAAATTATTTACAGCGAAGGACTTTACATGGGGTATCGTTATTTTGATAGTTTCAAAAAAGATGTCCTGTTCCCGTTTGGATTTGGACTTTCATATGCAAATTTTAACCTGGAAGTCTTGGAATGTAAAATTGATAAAACTATTATAACATTAAAAATTAATGTTGTTAATGTGGGTAAATATTGTGGACGTGAAGTGGTACAATGCTATCTATCTGCGCCTGATGTAATACTAGATAAACCCTATCAAATCCTTTGTGGATTCCATAAAACCGATTGGTTAAAGCCAAACGCCAGTCAAATAATAATCATAAAAATTGACCTACTAAAATTTACCTCGTTTAGTGAAAATCAAGCGGCTTACCTTTTAGAAAAAGGTGATTACATAATACGTGTTGGTAAAAATTCGCGTGACACTGTACCAATTTGCAAAGTTCGCGTAAAATATACCTTTGTTCACAAAAAAGTTATTAGACGATTTGCTGTAAATGAAACTTTTGAAGAAATAAAAAAAATAGATTTTAAAAAAGAGAATTTTGATGAGCTTTTGTGCTTAAATGCAGATTTTGACGGAATTGAAACGATAGATTTAACAAATCAACCACAATATCAAGAACTACAAAAAAGCGGTGATTATAACTTTTATGACGTATTAAGTGGCAAATGCACAGCACACGAACTTGCGGCCTGTCTTACCGACAAGCAACTAGCATTATTGCTCACAGGTGACGGATTTGAAAAGCAAAAAACATTAGGCATATCAATAGAACCAATTGTTGAAGGTGAAGGCACACACACCCACCAAATAACCGAACTAGGAATCCCGTCAACCGTTATGCAGGATGGACCCAACGGTGTCCGCGCCACAACATTCGTAACTCCACCCGTGCCACCCGATTATGAATTGTCGGGTAAAGACTGCGTTTATTACCCAAGCGCGGTTATGCAGGCGGCAACATGGGATTGTAAATTGATTATGCAAATGGCACGTGAGATAGCCGTAGACCTTGATAAGATAGGTTATAATGGACTTTGCGCACCCGGTGTAAATTTACATCGCAATGTGCGTTGCGGCAGAAATTTTGAATATTTTTCAGAAGATCCTTATCTATCTGCACAAATGGCAGTTGCAGTTATTAACGGTATACAAAACAATGCCGACAGCACACCGTCTAAACGATATGCAATACTTAAGCATTTTGCTTGTAACAACTCCGAAGATATGCGCACCACGGGCGACAGTATCCTATCCGAGCGCACTGCAAGAGAACTTTATTTACGTAGCTTTGAATATGTTTTAGATGAGACGACGCCATTGTCAATTATGGCGGCATACAACAAAATCAACGGCACATTTGCTGCCGCAAACAGCGATTTGCTTGATGGTATATGCCGTTACGAGTGGGGATATGACGGTTGGATAATGACCGACTGGGATGTTTGCGAAAGTGAGGCAAAATGTTTGTCTGCCGGCAGTGATACCTGCATGCCTGGGCATTATATAACTTTCACCGAACTTCAAAAATTTGGTCTTACGCGCACAGTGGCACAACACAGAGCCGCAAGTCTTATAAATCATCTTTCAAAAACAAAACATTATTTTTGTAAGGAACTAAAAAACATCAAATAAACCGAAAAAATTATATTGACAAAAAGAACCATGAAAAACATGGTTCTTTTTATATCATGTCTGGTAATGATTAACCAAGACTTCGTTCAAGTCCTTCTGACATACAAAAAAATACACAAGCCACAAAAGTGACCTGTGTATTTTGGCAGGGGTAGAAGGACTCGAACCCTCACAAACGGTTTTGGAGACCGGTGTGCTACCATTGACACCATACCCCTAAAAATAAAAAAATGGTGGACCAACAGTTTCGTCTTGAAAAATTATCCGGTGGATGATTTTTCACACGAAAGTCCCTGTCGCAGAAGGCAAGCTTTAAGCGAAGCCTGATGCGTAACTTGATTAACAGATAAGCTGTTAAAAAGAAAGTAACTGTATTATAAAATAAAAAATGGTGGACCAACAGGGACTCGAACCCCGGACCAACCGGTTATGAGCCGGTTGCTCTAACCAACTGAGCTATTGGTCCACATATTAAAGTGTCGAACTCGCCGACAGCAAAAATTATTATACATTTTTTTATAGTCTTTGTCAACATAAATTTAAAAATATTTTTCAATTATTTGAAAATTTGGTATAGGTAGCCGGACTGCTTAAAAATTCATAAACAATACAAATTGAAGCAGTCCGATTTTAGCGTAATTTTTATTATTCATACCAAGGAAGCTGTACCACAGTTTTTTTATGATTTAGAACATTTATAAATTTATCAAAAATATCCGCAGTTTTGATTTTCAGGCTTGTCGTGTTAACGCATGGATGACAACCCACATACTCGTCACTTAAAATATCCTCGTCAACTATAAGCCGTACAGCGTTATCCTTATCGTTCATAAGTCCTAAAATACTTACAGAACCCGGTGTTATATCAAGGTATTTTAGCATAGCCTCACTATCTGCAAAAGATAGGCGCGCTGAATTTATCTGTGCCGATAAATCCTTGGTCTTAAATGGCTTGTCGGCAGGCATCATAAGTAGATAAAACTGAGTCTTTTGACGGTTTGTTAAAAATAGATTTTTACATATCGCACAGCCAAGAGCCTCATCAATTGCCACACAAGCCTCCATAGTGTCGGCGGGCATATCGCTGTGGTCAACGTGATGATACTCTACGCCAAAATTATCTAAAAAATCGTAGCAACGAATTTCTTTTTGTAGCCGACCATCCGTATTTTGCGGTCTACCCTTTTTTAAAATCAAATCCATAATAAACACCTTTTTAAAACGAAATACTTTTGCCCAAGCAAAAAGAATATATAATTTTTTCTTTTACAGGCTTTTCAAAAATCTTTTCTGCCGCAGCGGCATAGATAGCAACCTGTTCGCCGTAATAGTCAACAAGCTCGGTTATATTATCAACCCTGTCGGTCTTAAAATCAAGGACAACTATACCGTCGTCCTCCTCAAAGCAAAGGTCAATCGCACCCTGAACAATGATATTAGCGTCGGGCAGACTGTTATCAAGGGTAGCGTCTATGCGCTTTGCGGGTATTTCGCTGAGAAAACGCATTTCACGATGAACACTGTTTGAATCTATTATACGACGGTAAAGCTCACTGCCAAAGAAAGCGTTAATTGCGTCTATATCGGCAGAGTTTGCCTCTTGCTCGGTAATAAACTTCCATTCAACAAGACGTTCAATTTCTTTATTAACATCAACCTTTTCATCAAAGCTTATAAACTGCATAATGTGATGCATCGTAGTACCCATTGCCGCACCTGTAAGCCTGTCTCCCAACATAAATGCAGGCTTTTGTGTAAATGCAAAGCGGTCACTTTCGGCACCGTGAACAAGTGCCGATACCGATGCCTTTGCCTGTAAATAGCGTAATGGCTCGTAAGGGTATTTAAAGTTAGCGTTAGACTTTATTTTTTCTGCAAAATCAAGGTTGCACTCTGCTTTTGGAATTGACTTTTCGGTTGCCGCCATATTTTCTTTAGTGTGGCTGTTGACAATGCTTATTTTCAGCTTGGAATCACTTTCAATATGTGGTGCTTTAATATCTGCATATTTACATAAATCTTCACCCTGAGGATGAAGCAGCGCTGCCGATAAAATCCAGTCACCCATATTGCGACCGTTTTCTAAAAATTCACGACTAATATATGGCGCATCAACAAGTAAGGTATGTGAAAGTTTTGTCATCTTGTCTTCTAAATTTTTAGCAGAGCACACAAGGCACAGTCGGTCTATTGCACGGGTCATAGCAACATACAAAAGACGTAGTTTTTCTTCCACCGTTTTAACCTGAGCCGCATCCGCCTGTACCGCGTGACCCAACATTTCAGTATCAACACCACTTTGCTCGTCATAATACTTAAAAGCTATGCCACCTTTTTCGGAAAACAGAACACGGCTTATTGAATCTGCGTTATTAATTTGAGATGACAAATTGCCTATGATACATACGGGAAACTGTAAACCCTTAGAGTTGTGCATAGACATTATCTTAACTGCGTTTTCCCCGCCCGATGCTGCGCTTTTAAAGCTGCTTTCAGGTAATGAATTTATATATCTTATAAAACCGTATATACCGCTATCAGATCGTAATGTATAACTTTGCGCATACTTTATAAGCGAAAAAAGATTTGCGCGGCGTATTTTACCGCCCGACATTGCTGACATACTGTTTAGGATGTCAGTAGAATGAAACAGCTTTGAAATAAGCCTGTCAACCGACATCACCGACGCATCGCGACGAAACTCACCAAGCTTTTCAATAAAGTCTGTCGTCTTCTTATCCCCTGTTTTGCTGTAAGATACAACAGCAGAATAAAGCGGTCCGTATTTTTGTCCAGCCCTTATGTATGCCATTTCCTCGGCGGTGAAGTTAAATAACGGTGACATCATCACTTCAAGCAACTCTACATCGCATTTTGGATTATCAATTACCTGTAGCAGTGACATAATTGTTGAAATTTCTATGCTTTCTAAAAAAGATTCACCGCCTAAAGCTACCGGTATGCCATGGTTTGATAGGCCTTCGGCAATAACAGCCGCCTTATCCTTAACCTTATCAAGCAAAATTGCAAAATCACTAAAGCGCGCTTCACGTAAGGTGTTACCGTCACTTATAACGGCACCCTCACGCATCACAGAAATAATATACTCGGCAATTCTTTTTGCTTCTGTTTCAAGCAGCGAGTTATCACTGTCATCCTCATACTTGTCTACCACCAAAAGTTCGGCGGTTGGGGCGTCACTTTCAGGAAATTTTCCTCCCGCATTAAGTTGTTCTTCCTCATTATAAATAATACCGCCACACTGACCTGAAAGTAGTAGCGAAAAGAAAAAGTTAACCACGTCACACACGCCACGACGAGAGCGGAAATTATCAGACAAAATTATCTTTTTGGAATCGTTTTCTTTTGCTTGCTCAATAGGTATGTATATATTTTTTTTGTTCAAAAAATTATCGGGATTTGAGCCACGAAAACCATAGATGCTCTGCTTTACATCACCAACCACAAATAACTTTTTCTCGCGGTTTGACAGCACGTAAAAAAGCATATTTTGAAGGTCATTTACGTCCTGAAATTCGTCAACCAAAACTTCGTCATAGCGCTCACACAGCTCGCGCGCCTCGTCACGAATTATAATTTCACCGTTACTTTCTTCGCACAGAAGCGAAAGTGCTAACTGTTCCATATTGTAAAACGTATATGAATTCTCTTCTCTAAATGCCTCGAAAAGTCGTTTGCCGTATTCGGTAATTATCTTCGCAAGTAATTCTACCGCAGCTGATTTTTTTGAAATATCGATTTGTATATCATCTTTAGACGCATAAAAAAGCTCATTTAGTTCTTTTAAAATTTCTTTAATTTGCTTCTGGCTTTCCTTAAAAGTAATTGTAAAGGTATCATACTTGTCACCCGACGGAACACGGTCAAGCGATACGGCACTCATACTATCGACAAGTTTATCCCAATCCTGCAGCAAAACAACATCGGCTAATTCTTGCGCAATTTTTAAAACTGTATCGGCGTATGCCATATGCTTTTCGGGGTTTTTATTTGTATAAGGTGCTGAATCCGCCATTTTTTGCGCATGGACACCTATGGTATCAATACGTTTTTGTGCCATATCAAAAGCCATATCATACCACGCGTTACCCGATGCAAAATCTGTTTTGTATGGAGCGGTAAGACCGTTTATAAAATTTTCAGGAAAAGGTAGTTGCTGACTGTAAAGATACACACGGCTTACAAGCTCGGTTAAAATTTTTTCGTCATACTCGCAGTTTGTAAGCTCTAAAAGATGTTTAAAATCCTCTGACGGATTTTCTAAATACTCGGAAATCAACTTTGACATTACCGCATTGCAGGTAGCCCCCTGCCCAGAGCCATCGCTTATTTTAAAATCGGGCTCTATGCCGCATTTTTCAAAATTTTCACGCACGAGCTTAATACAAAAGGAGTCTATTGTACAAATATCCGCACTCTGTAGCAAATACTTTTGCTTTTGAAGTGATGTATCGGCAGGATTTTTTTGTATCTCCTCATAAAGTCTTTTTTCAATTCGGCTTCGCATTTCTGCGGCGGCAGCATTGGTAAATGTAACAATAAGCAGCCTGTCAGCACTAACAGGCGAGTCTTGGTCGGTAAGCATATTTATAACGCGCTCTACAAGGACGGCGGTTTTGCCCGAGCCGGCGGCCGCTGATACAAGAATATTGCCTTTAGTTTCAATTGCTTTCTGCTGCATTAAAGTAGGTTTAAATTCCACTATTTTCCAACTGCCTTTCTATTTCCTCGAATACTTGACTGTTTGTAAGCTTTGGCACTGACTGTCGCGTTTCATTTTCTATGCGGCAGATGCTTTGATATTCGCAGTATTTGCACGCATCGCTGTCAAGGCCATCAACCGGGTCTGCTGCAATGTCACCGCTATAAATTGCCCTTCCCAATGCTTTAAGACGAATTTCTATAAAGTCAAATATTTTGTTAAAATCATCCTTGCTTATAAAGCTGTCCGAGGGTGAATTTTCTGAAAACTTCGGCACAAATTCACCACTGTTTTCTTTGTCCATCGCCCTTATAAGTTCTTCATTTGCGGCAAGAAGTCCATTCATACGGCGGTCTGATTTCAACCCTTTTCTATCACGACTTGCGGGCATATAAAGTATACCTGCACTTTCCCCGCCAAACAGCTCACTGTTAGCCACAGCATAAAGATAAATCAACATCTGCATATTCTGCCCGAATAGTATATCCGGTAATTTAAAATCACGGTGACCTGTTTTATAATCAATAATTCTTATGTATCCGTTCCATTTATCCAATCGGTCTACCACACCCGTAAGCTCAAGTATTCCGCTGTTATCTATGGGTATTTTAATTTCAGGCAAATCGCCGTCGTAGCCTATTTTCAGTTCGCATTTAACCGGTGAAAAATCGCTTTGCGCAAATTCTAGCGCCAATCTTTCCACTACGTATTTTAAGGTGCGCTTGATGGTGGATACCAGATATTTTAAATAGGGTGTTTCAATATCATTGTAGCCCGCAATCATATCAAGATATTCTTTAGTATATTTTTCCACAAGTCGGGCTATCCGTTCTTTATTAAGTACACTTAAGGTTTTACCATGTTCCTCTACCGCACGTTGCAGCACATAGTGCACTATTGTACCGCGTTGCATAGCGTTAAATTCAGCAGGCTGCAAACGCTCTACCCGAAGTCCATAACGGCAAAAGTACATAAAACGGCAACGGTTAAAGGTATCAAATTTTGAAGGTGACATAGTGATTTTTTCACCAAAAAGCCTGTGCGCAGCATCATCGCTGATTGTATGTCGGGTTCTGTTTTGCATCTGCAAAACGCCGTCAATACGCTCTGATACACCACTGTTTTCAAGCGCTTTTATAAGAGTTTGTGTATCGGGATTATCATTGGATATATTATTGCAAAGTTGTGAAAATGCATCCTCATAGCTTTCGGGCAAAACGCTTTCTTGCAAAAAGGATGGCTCGTCAAAGCAAGTACAGTTAAATTTATTTTTTATATCCACAACAAATGTCGACGGTTCGGCGGCTGTAGTGCCGTGAAGAGTAGTTGAATAGCTTATAAATACACCGTGTGAAGCACAGCAAATGTTGCTGTAAAGCAAGCATTCTTCGTCTACCGCCAAAGAAAAGATTTTATCGGGTATTTCAAGACCGAGAGATATCAATTTTGCGCGTTCACTGTTTGCAAACAGACCGCCACTTTGCTCAAGTCTTGGAAATACCCCCTGATTTGCGCCCATAATAAAGGCATATTTAGGACGTGACGGTCTTATACGGTCAGCAGCGCCAAAGGTTACCTCATCAATCATTTGTGGTATTATACCAACGGTTTCAAGTGATAACGCAAGGCTTAATGCATCGCTGAATTCTTTTTTGGAAATTTGCGCTTCACCAAAACATAGACACAGGCTGTTAAGAATTTTCATAACGCTGTCCCATGATTGACGTATTGCATCGTGATAAGTTCCGTTGTATTCTTTTGAAAGCGAGTTAAATTGCTGCGCGGCGTCACAATCTTCCAAAAGCGTTACTAAAGCACGCGCCATATTTTGCGCGGTTCCCGAAAAATTATTTTTCAACTTAACAAGCGGCTCTATGGCCTTTGCGCGTAAAATGTTAAGTCTTGACAATTGCTCTGCCTTTTTTTGACTAAGTTCCCCATTCGCTGAAAAACCGTCAGGATCCATAGTCCACTCATTTTGCCAGAGCGTACCATCTATGTTCCAAAGAAAAGTATAATTTTCAAGAGTTGCAATTTCATCGACACTAAGAATGGATATGCCCGATTTATGAAAACGCAAAATGTTTTCGGTGCAAAAGTTTTTTGCAGTGTTTACCACCGCCATCAACGCTGTAGCAGTAGGCATAGAAGAAAGAGGTATACGCTTGTCAATAAAACAACTTATATCATTTTTTTTGCAGGCAACCTCTAACGCATCCTCATAAGGCGCTGTATCACGAGCAATAATTACAAAATCACTATAATGCGCATCGGTTTCACGCACAATTCGCCTGATATTGCGCGCCACAAAATCGGCCTCGCTGTAAACGCTGTCAGCGCGGCAAAGCGTAATATTTTTGCACTCACCATCAAAATCGGTTTTGCCCGTAGCCATAAAATTCTCTAAAGCCGATAAATCCTCACGCGCATAATTTTGGGAGTTTAAAACAATATCATCACACACGCGTACGGCAAATTTACGGGCAATTGACACTATGCGGTTTTTAACCCTTTTTATATTTGAAAACAAACCAAATGCCCTTGTATCCTCCGGATTATCGGTAAGTGTTACCGTAACCGAGTCAGCTTGCGAAATAATTCTTTCAAGTATTTTGTATTGTTGACCCGAAAAGCCTTTGAACGAGTCTATAAAAACAGTTTTGTTTTCAAAATATCTGTATTTTTCCAACGCGTAATAAAGCTTGGTAAGTCGGTCGGTGTTGTCGATAAATTTTTCTGCCAAAATAGCGTCATAGCTTTCATAAATCAACGCAGTATCAAGCAGTTTTAGTCGCAGTTGCTCGTCGTCTATGTTCTCTGCCGCAGTATATAAATCCTCGGCGGATATAAATTCGAGCTTAAATTCTCCGACACAGTCAAGCATCATACGGGCAAAGGAGGAAGAACCCACATATTTTTTAAAGCGCCTAAGACTGTCGCGGCAAAGTTTTATTGCCTTGTTCATTAAAATCACTTTGTCTGAGTCGGTAATACTTTCGCTACATACTCCGCCGTTTGTACGCTCGACCTCATCACAAAGTCGGGTAAAGCTTACAACAGACACCTTTTGCGCGGCACCGTCGCCTACGACTTCGAGAATATTTTTTTCGCTCTCAAACGAAAACTGTTCGGGCACCAAAAGAACAGGGCTTTCACCCCGTGAAATACACTCTGCTATTTGCTGAGTTACCATATAGGTTTTGCCGCTTGATGCACGACCTAAAATAAACTGTAGCATTCACCCACCGCCTTTTGATATATTTTATCACAAATTTACTTATAACTCAATTATAATTATTTAAATGTGTCAAAGTATGGACACAAAAATTAAATGTTGAATATGATACAGATTTAAACTATAATATACTCAATACAATTTAAGAGGCGAAAATAATGTTAGAAATCATAAAAACACAAGCACAAAATGCAATAACTGAGCTTATCGAGATATCGGGTGTAAAATCAAGTGAATTAATTGTAATCGGATGTTCATCAAGCGAGATTGTAGGCGGTACTATAGGCAAGGAATCGAGTATGGAGGCGGCAAAGGCGGGTTTTGACGGTATTTATCCCATTTTAAAAGAAAAGAATATTTATCTCGCGGCACAATGCTGTGAGCATCTCAATCGCGTGCTTATATTAGAACAAGAGGTCGCACAAAAATTGGGCTATGAAATTGTAAATGTAATGCCGCAAGCAAAAGCGGGCGGATCATTCGCCACGACAGTCTGGCAAAATATGACCAATCCCGTAGCAGTAGAGCATATAAAAGCGTCTGCCGGTCTTGATATAGGAAACACACTTATAGGTATGCATTTAAAAGCAGTTGCGGTACCTGTTAGGCTGTCTATTAATAAAATCGGCGAAGCGCCTATAGTTTGTGCACGCACACGTCCTAAATTTATAGGCGGAGAACGCGCACAATACAATGAGGATTTAAAATAAATCTTTTTTATTCTTAAATTCTTTCTATACGCTTAAATAAATGACCGTTCACCTTTAAATAACAAACATAAAAAAATCACCGTTCACATAAAATTATTTATGGACGGTGATTTTTTTGAACAATCGGGGCGCTATAATACGCTTTTGCGCAGCGGCAACAAGTATTGCATTGTTTTTGACATATACAAGCATTAAAGGGCTTTCTGTAACAAGTGACAAGATATTTCCCACACAAGCAGTAATTCCGTCAGATCTAACCGAAACGTCACCTGCTGAAAGCCAACCGCAAGACACAAAGACTCAAATAGATGAAACTACACAAAACGAAACATCATCGGTTACCGAAAGCGACGAATCGGTAGCGGTATCAGCCACGGGCACCGTACAGGGCGCGGTAATTGAAAAGTTTATATCCCCTTATACTGCAAATACATCTTATAACAATGTTTATCTAAAAAACAATACCGACCTCCAAATAAATTTAAAGGACTTTGTTAACGGTAAGTTAGGCTTTGACATAGAAAAAAACGGCAAACCGCAGGTTTTAATTCTTCACACCCACGCAACCGAAAGCTATTTACGGCATAATGAAAATTACTATACCGATACCGACCTTTCTCGAACCACCGACAATGAATATAATATGGTTGCCTTGGGTAAAATAATAGCCGATAAACTTAATTCCGCAGGCATTACAACGCTACACGACACAACACAACACGATTATCCGTCATACAGTGAAAGCTACTCAAGAGCTGCAGAAACTATCGGCAACTATACCGAAAAATATCCAAGTATAAAAATAGTAATCGATCTTCACCGCGATGCCATTGCCGCAAACGACACCGACAAGGTAAAGCTTACTACCGAAATTGACGGTAAATCAGCAGCGCAGATAATGCTGGTTATGGGCTCACAAAGCGGAAGTGTGACCAATTTCCCAAATTGGCGCGAAAACCTAAAGCTTGCCACCAAGCTGCAGCAAACCGTAGAGATTATGTATCCATCACTCGCCCGTTCAATACATTTTATGTCAAAAAATTATAATGAGAGCCTCACAACAGGCTCGATGCTCATTGAGATAGGCACTGACGGCAACACATTAGACGAGGCAAAATATTCGGCAGAACTGCTGAGCAATGCCTTAATCAGTTTATTAAACACATTATAAGTAATAAGGACTCAAAAAATGAAAAGAAAAACAAAAACATACTTTAGAACATTTTATATAAGCTGGATTATAATAATGTGTCTGATGTTCGGCTGGTTTGGAATTTCTACTGCCTATGAAAACACAGTACAGGTAGCATTTGGCGAATATAAAAAAGCGATAGAAATTTCGGAAGAAACTATCAGAATTCTTGATTTTGTCATAAAATAAAAACACAGTATTCCATTTATGAATACTGTGTTTTATTTAATTATTCCCAAGACAATGGTTCGTCAGTCTCCTCTTCCGGCACTTCAAGTCCCAAATTACGACGCTTTTCAATATCGGCATCGGGATGCTGCTCGTAATAAGGGTCTATTATGTACTTTTTAATGCTACCGAAGGTGCAGAACTGTATAAGCAAAAACTGAAAAGCAGGTAATGTAAGCACGGCTATCAGCAACTCGGTAAGCAACACTGCCCAGTAAGGAAAGAGTATCAGAATTAAAGCATATATGGCATATACCAAAACCAAAATTACACCGCAAAGCAAATTTTTCCAAAGATTTACAAAAACAAATTTAAAGCTGTTTAGATACAAAGTTTTTGTACTGAAATCAAAGGTTATCATAAGAGTATATAAATAAAACTGCATAATTGCAAAAATAACAGCAATAAGCATACTTATTACAAAACCAACAAGATTAAACAATGTTTTTGTCTCTGCGTTAAGATAAGAATTAAAATAAATATACACCGCAATACCAATAACTACGGTAAGCACGGTGTTGATTATACCCACCGCTAAAGCTTGCTTCCAATTTTTACGTACTGTTTCAAAAAAATCGCTTATACCAAAGGAGTGCTTGTCACGCGCAATATTTCTTGTAACATTTGTAAGACCCGCCGACGCCATACCGCCTGTTACTATCGGCAACGACAAACAAACATAAACCAAATTAATCATTATAAAGCGCCAAAAGTTGCGGAAAAAGGTCTCAAGGAAAACGAAAAACACCTTCTTTTTTGGTGCATCTTTTTTTATACCCGGACCCTCTTTTGTAAAATCAAAAAATCCAAACAAACCCGCCATTTTAATTTATCCCTTCTTATATACTATTTTTTCCCAAATACTAATTTCCTTAAATCCTAAAACATATGCCACCCCTGAAATAACGGGCACGATTAGCTGTATTAAAAACAGTAATACATATTGCAGTACATCAAGCTGTGACAATGTTGTTGCATTTCCTGTTATTAATATCACAGCAGAATAATAATGTGAATTTAAAAAGGCGTACCACACTGTGCGAAACTCTGGCGCCCACACTGTTGCCATTATGATTGCTGTAGCAAACAACACAAAAAATGGTATATTTCCTACAAGTCCTGTTTTAAAACCCTTAAGCATATCCCTTTTGGTGTGCCCTATTTTTACAAGATTACTATCCTTAAAGCCCTGCTTATAATTTGAGTTGCTGGCAAATGCTATAACCATTATAAGACTTAAAACCTGAGTTGACACCAAAAATACTACCCTGCCGACACCGGTAAGGCTTGTTCGCTGCTTTACAGTCACAACAGTGTAGCCCTGGTCCTCGTATTCCTCTTTCTTCGTATCGGTACCCTCATCCTTGCCGTCACCGTTTTTATCGGTATATGTATATTCATACTCAGCAATCGACTTTTCGCTTGTTTCGGTTTCATAAACAAACGCCTTATAGCCTGTCTCCTGTGTAAAAAGCGCCGAACAGATAACATTCATAGAAACGCATAAAAAAAAGCTTATTACCGCAGCTATTATAACACTGCCCCACATTTTAAAGCCGTTTTTAAATATGTTCATCAAAAATTCCTCTTACTTTTGAATATTCTGTACAATATTCTACCTCAAATAACCAAAAAAAGCAAGAAGGCAATGTACGCTTCTTGCTTTTTTTACAATATATTCATAAAAGTATCAAAAGTGTTATTGCTAAAGCCGTTGCCACTACACCTATGATACTACCCATAAACACGCGTCTGCGGATAATTCTTTGCTGTCTTAGAGTTTTATATCCTCTGCCGGCTCTTTCATCAAGCTGAAAAGTAAAATTTCTGATGGCTCGATTAAGATTTTTTGCACTTAAATTACTGCAAGCCGGACTTACGTAAAAAACAATTCTGTCAAAAACCTTACTACCCGTGTTGTTAACCTCAATAACGGTTTTATTTACACCTTTTACCATATAAATTTCTCCTGCCATTTAACATTTAATATCAAATTTATTTTTGACTGACAAGAGTTATTATATTCAGGTTGACATAAAAATGTGGATAACTCGGTGGAAAAGTTGAAAACTCCGCTTAAAACAGGCAATATTCTTATCCACATCGGTTGCAAAACACAATTATTTTGTGACATTATGT
>JAZSBS010000019.1:0-18222 GCA_045602525.1 Acutalibacteraceae bacterium | reverse complement strand
GATATAAAACATAGTGTAGATTCTACTATTCCAGAGGTAGAAGATTTATCACATATGGTGCATCCAAAAATAGATTATACTTTTCTTGTTTTGCGCAATGTTTTTGTTTTTGTGGCGGCTGTGCTTTTTCTGCTTTCTTTGATTATGCATGGCGCCTATAATTTGCTTAAAGCAACAGGGTATTTTAGTGGAGCGGTAGCATATTTATTTGAGTGTTTGGCTGCCACTGATTGTTTTAGAAGTAAGGTAGATCATCACGAAATGTTTATGGTATATTGTTTTGGTCCACTATATTTACTTATGGGACTTAATTATATTTTATGGCACTAAGGAAAAATGATTATGAATTTTGAAAATTTAAAAAAATGTATGGACGAACTTGTGAATGACCCGATGCGGCCAAGCGTTGATATATTGGTTTATCGCAATCATGAGGTATTATATCGCTATTTTACAGGAGTTATGGATATAGAAGCCGGCGGTGAAATTAAAGGTGATGAATATTACTTTATATATTCAATGACAAAGATGCTTACCTGTTGTTGTGCATTGCAACTTTTTGAGCAGGGAAAATATCAGCTTGATGATCCAATTTCAAAATATTTACCTGAATATAGCAAAATGAAAATAACCCGAGAAGCATTCGACACCGAAAACGCCGTAAAAATTGCTAGAGGACAAACAGTAGGTGAGCAAACCAATGTGAACGATGACGGATATGCAAAAACACCGATAACTATAAGACATTTATTTACGATGACAGCAGGTCTTGACTATAATTTGAATGATGACTCAATACAAAATGCTATAGCTAACGGGAAAAGCACAACACGGGAATTGGTATGCGCTATGGCAGATAAAACACTGGGATTTGAGCCTGGCACTCGATTTAGATACAGTCTTTGTCACGATGTTTTAGGCGCACTTGTAGAGGTCTGCTCAGATGTGTCTTTGGGAGAATATATGAGCGAAAATATTTTTAAACCACTTGAAATGACAAATACATTTTTCGCCTTGCCAAAAGATATGTCAAAAATGCCCTCACTATATTCAAAATTTCAAAATCAGCCATTTAGAAAAGAACCGTTTAAATGCGCATATAATCTTACCGATGATTATCAAAGTGGTGGCGCAGGGCTTACGTCAACTACTGAAGATTATGCACTGTTTTTGGATGCTGTTGCATGTGGTGGTGTTGGCAAGACCGGAAACCGTATTTTGAAAGAAGAAACGGTTAAACTTTGGGGAACTAACCAATTAAGCGGTAAAGCATCAGAAGATTTTGATGAAATGCGTCGAGGATATGGTTATGGACTCGGAGTACGTGTTCATATTGATCCATCCCGTAGCGGTACTATAAGTCCTGTAGGTGAGTTTGGATGGGATGGTGCAGCGGGCGCTTTTTCAATGGTAGATACCGACAATAAAATATCTATTACATATTTTCAAAATGTTTTGGGATTTGCGCCTGACCAAAGCGCAATACGAAATGCGTTATACAAGGATTTGAAAATATAAAAATTTAAACGAGCCGAGATATTTCTCGGCTCGTTTCCGTTTTTACCAAACTTTTGTGTATTATAGCTTAATTTTCACAACAATCTTTTTAACAGTTGCTTGGTTACCGTTGAAGCACATACCGGGTTTGTGCACATCGTGGGGAAAGAATATGCCGTATTCATTATCCGCTAAAACACCTTTTGCGGCATTTGCGTTATCTTCATAGAACATAACATCTTTTACATCATTGTACTCACCCTTTGGTGTGGCTTTCGCGATATCAAAGCCCTCAATAACCTCGGTGCCGCTAACTATAAACTGAATATCTATATAGTTTTTGTGCGCTTCGGCTTTTGCATCTTCATAAAGCTTGCTTGTATATTCCTGCACAGATGCCCACAGTTCTTTTCCGTCTATTTCATATTTTCCGACTTCTATATTTTCGGCAATTGCTTTTTTAATGAAGTCAAACGCCTCTTGAAATCGCGGATGCATACCGTAATACAGTTCACAGTTTTTTAAATTATCAAATACCATTTTTAAAACCCCTTTACTTTTATTTAATTACATTATATTATATTTAGGGCACAAGCACAATATTTTTGTGAATTTTCCATATTGACATTTAATATGTATTGCAGTAAAATGTTCAAGGTTTTGCGCCAAAAGAAAAACGAGAGGGTGTACGACTTTGAGCACAAGGGTTATACCGCATAAGCATATACATATACCGCAGATTAATATTTTGCCGCGTGTGACACAGTTTATAAAAAATAACGTTGTAATGGTTGTGGCGTTTATTGCGGCAGCTGTGACGAGTGTTATAGTGCCGCCTGACAGTGAGTATCTTGGTTATTTTGATTTTAAAACGCTGTCCTGTCTTTACTGTGTGTTGGCGGTAGTATGCGCACTGCGAAACATCAAATTCTTTTATACACTGGCTCAAAAGATTGTACAATGCTTTAAAAACATTCGCCTTTGTGTGTTGGCGCTGGTGTACATAACCTTTATCGGTTCTATGCTTATCGCTAACGATATGGCGCTGCTTACCTTTTTGCCGTTGGGCTATTTTGTGCTTAACACTACGGGCAAGCAAAAGTATATGGCGTTTACCTTTATTATGCAGAATATTGCCGCTAATCTTGGTGGGATGTTAACGCCGTTTGGTAATCCTCAAAACCTTTACTTATATACAAAGTTTAATATTCCAAACCTCGAGTTTATGGGGATTATGGCACCGCCGTTTGTGGTATCAATCGCGCTAATTACGCTTTGCTGTATAGTATTTGTACGCTTTGAACCGCTTGAAATTTCGGGCGAAAAGGTGAGTCTTCCCCGTGGCAAAACAGTCCTTTATCTGTGCCTTTTTACACTAAGTATCGCAATAGTTTTCAGGGGTATTCCATATTGGATAGGTCTTATTGTCATTACCGCGGTATTGTTTTTTGCCGACCGTGATGTGCTTAAAAAGGTTGACTATCCACTACTGCTTACCTTTGTGTTTTTCTTTATATTTGCAGGCAATATGGCGCGAATTGATGTGGTTATAAACACCTTTTCTTATCTGTTAGAAAAAAGCACTCTGCTTTTTAGTGTGGCATCGTGCCAGGTTATAAGTAATGTACCATCGGCAATACTGCTGTCGCAATTCACCGACAACTATGCCGATTTGCTTGTAGGTGTAAACATAGGCGGCGCAGGCACGCTTATCGCCTCGCTTGCAAGTCTTATTACGTATCGTGAATACACCAAGCACTGTCCTGAAAAGACGGCAAGTTATATAAAACAATTTACCGCATTCAATTTTGGAATATTGTTTATACTTATTGCATTTATGCTTTTTATCTGATTTTAAGAAACTGTTAATTTTGCTTAGCGAAATTGACAGTTTCTTTGAATTATGTTATTATATATAAAAGATGATTTGAAAGGCAGAAAAATGATTAATTACTCAGAAATTACCCCCTATATTAAAAAACTTGCAGAAAAATCGTGCAACAATAATAATATACAGTATGATATGTATATGCAGCACAACGTAAAACGTGGATTACGTGACCTTGACGGCAAAGGCGTTGTAGCAGGTCTTACCGAGGTTTCGTGTATAAATTCGCGAAGGATTGATGAAAACGGTAACGAGGTACCGTGCAAAGGTGAACTTTACTACCGCGGTGTAAATATATTTGATTTGGTAAGCGGCTTTTCACGTGACAGTCAGTCGGGTTTTGAAGAGGCGGTTTATCTTTTGTTGTCTTCAAAATTGCCCACAAACGATGAATTAAAAGAATTTTGTAAACAGCTATCAGACTACCGCTCTCTGCCGCCATCATTTGTGCGTGATATGATACTTAAGGCGCCAAGTAAAGATATGATGAACATACTTTCTCGCTGTGTGTTGGCGCTTTATAGCTATGATGAAAATCCTGATGACATTTCGGTATCTAATGTGCTTCGTCAGGCCTTGCAGCTTATAGCGCAGTTTCCTCTGTTGGCGGTTTATGCGTATCACTCGTATCAGCATTATCATAAGGGCGAAAGTCTTTTTATACATTATCCTAAAAAAGAGTATAACACGGCAGAAAACCTGCTTTATATTTTACGTGAGGATGGCAACTTTACACCCACCGAGGCACGTCTTTTGGACTTGGCCTTGGTGCTTCACGCTGAGCACGGCGGCGGTAACAACTCGACCTTTACAACCCATGTTGTAACCTCGTCAGGCACTGATACCTATTCGGCAATTTCGGCGGCTTTAGGCTCGCTTAAGGGTCCGCGTCACGGCGGCGCTAACATTAAGGTTGTGCAAATGTTTGACGATATGAAAGCAAGCATTGACACCACTGACGACGCACAGATTAAGGAATATCTTGAAAATCTGCTTGATAAAAAAGCCTTTGATAACGCGGGTCTTATCTACGGTATGGGTCACGCGGTTTACTCGCTTTCGGACCCGCGCGCCGAAATTTTACGTGAGTATGCTAAAAAGTTATCAGAAGAAAAAGATATGATGGATGAGTACTGTCTTTACCGCAAGGTAGAAAAGATGGCGCCTGAAATTATCGCCGAAAAACGCAAGATGTATAAGGGAGTCAGCGCTAACGTCGACTTTTACTCTGGTATGGTTTACCGTATGCTTGGACTTCCAAATGAACTTTACACACCTATTTTTGCCGTAGCGCGTATAGCAGGTTGGTCTGCTCACCGTATAGAAGAAATACAAAACGCGGGCAAAATAATTCGTCCTGCGTATATAAACGTTAAGGATGAGGTAAAATATAAACCGATTGATGAAAGATGATCGGAGTATAAAAATGTCTGTTTTTAAGAAAATATACGATGTAGTATGCAAGATACCAAAAGGGAAGGTTGCAACCTACGGAACTGTTGCGCGTATGGCGGGAAATCCGCGTTGGGCACGTGTTGTAGGATATGCCTTGCACAGCAATCCTGCACCCGGTATCATACCCTGTCACCGTGTGGTAAACCGTGAAGGAAAAGTAGCCGACAGTTTCGTATTTGGCGGTGGTAATATTCAGCGCCAGATGCTCGAACAAGAGGGTATTGTCTTTGAAGCCGATGGGCATATAGATTTAGATAAATTTGGATGGAAATAATACTTTGATTAAGCAAACGGCACCACAAATCTGTGGTGCCGTTTGCATGTCGCAGTAGCAAAGACGATATCTTTGCAAAAACATAATATCACATTGTGAGATAAATATCAATATCGCATTTTGAGATTACGTATAATAAAATCAAAGGTGGTATTTATATGCGACTTCGTGAATTGAGAGAGGATAAAGATTTAACTCAACAGCAAATGGCGGATATACTTAATTGTAAACAAAACACATATCAGCAGTACGAAAGCGGAAAACGTCAGCTACCGTTACAGGCCTTAAAAATGCTTTGCTTGTTTTATAAGGTTTCTGCTGATTATATTTTAGATTTACCTAAAAATTTGGAGTATCCTGAAAGATAAAAAACGAGTCACTTTTTGTGACTCGTTTTTCTTATGCGTGATAAAGTTTTTTGGTCTGATATTTTGGTTCACAGGTGAGGTTTACACCAAGCTTTTTAAATGTTTGCTCGTCCACGCGAGAGAGAATAACGCTTGAGTGCACCTCAAGTCCTTTCAGTTTATCAACCTGGTCAAGCGCTTTTTTTGCAACGCTGTCGGTTGCGGCGCAAATGGATAACGCAATCAGAATTTCGTCAATATGCATTCGAGGATTGTGATTGCCTAAAACGCTTGTTTTCATTTCCTGAATAGGCTCAATAACTGTTGGGGAAAGCAATAAAACGTCATCGGATATACCGCCAAGTTCTTTTAATGCATTAAGCAGCATTGATGAACTTGCGCCTAAGAGGGAAGATGTCTTGCCCGTAATGATTCTACCGTCTGGGAGTTCAATTGCGGCGGCAGGTCCACCTGTTGCTTCTGCTTTGTCAACAGCCGCTTGCGCTACGGGACGATCCTTTGTAGAAATACCAAGCTGATTCATAAGAAGTTCAATCTTGGTAACCTCACTTTTTTCACCAAGTCCCTGACGAACGTTACAGCTTGCCCCATAATAACGACGGATAATCTCTTGCTTTGCGGCATCGCTTACTGCGTTATCGTCGCATATGGCACAGCCCGCCATATTAACACCCATATCGGTAGGGCTCTTGTATGGTGATTCGCCTAAAATGCGCTGCATAATAGCATTTAGCACAGGAAAGATTTCAACATCACGGTTGTAATTCACGGTGGTTTGTCCGTATGCTTCAAGGTGGAACGGGTCAATCATATTAACATCACTAAGGTCTGCCGTTGCGGCTTCATAAGCCACGTTTACAGGGTGCTTTAGCGGGATATTCCATATCGGAAAAGTTTCAAACTTAGCGTAGCCGGCCTTTATACCGCGCTTGTGATCTTGATAAAGCTGTGACAAGCAGGTTGCCATCTTGCCGCTTCCGGGACCGGGGGCAGTGATTACAACAAGGTGTCTGGTGGTTTCAATATAATCGTTTTTGCCAAATCCGTCGTCACTAACTATCAGAGGAATATCGGATGGGTAATCGGCTATAGGGTAGTGGCGATAGGTTTTAATACCAAGCGCTTTAAGTCGGTTTTCAAATGCGATGGCTAAAGGTTGTCCTGTAAAACAGGTTATAACCACGCTGCCTACATAAAGACCAATACCGCGAAAAGCATCGATAAGACGCAGTGTATCGAGGTCGTATGTAATACCAAGATCGCCGCGACGCTTGTTTTTCTCAATGGCATCGGCGTTAATAACAATAACAATTTCTGCTTCGTTCTTAAGCTCTAAAAGCATTTTAACTTTAGAATCGGGTTTAAAACCGGGGAGAACTCGGGAAGCGTGATAATCATCAAAAAGCTTGCCACCAAATTCCATATAAAGCTTACCGCCAAACATATTGATACGGTCGCGGATATTTTGCGACTGTAATGCAATATATCTGTCATTATCAAAGCCGATTTTTGCCATAGCCAATACCTCCTTAAGTCAAAACCAAATACACAATTAGTATATCAAAATATGCTGATTGTTGCAAGGGGAATTTTATATAATTTTATAGTATACAAAATATATTATAACAGCCGAGCAACAATTGACATTTTTACTTTTATAATATATAATTATTATAATTATACATCTAATCTTGGTTGGGGGAAGTATTTTGAACAGAGTGGATGAATTTTTTGGCATAAATGTCTTTGGCGACGCTGTTATGAAGGAACGCCTGCCTGAAAACGTATATAATGAGTTGAAAACTGCAATATCGCAGGGCAAAAGCATTGACCGTAAAATTGCCGATATTGTAGCAAACGCTATGAAAGAGTGGGCAATTGAAAAGGGCGCCACTCATTATACACATTGGTTTCAGCCTATGACGGGCATTACGGCGGAAAAGCACGATAGCTTTATAGCGCCTGCGCCAAATGGTCATATCATAATGGAATTTTCGGGCAAGGAGCTTATAAAGGGTGAGTCTGATGCATCGTCATTTCCCTCGGGCGGTTTGCGCGCCACCTTTGAAGCACGTGGCTATACTGCGTGGGATCCAAGCTCCTATGCTTTTGTAAAGGATAATACCCTTTGCATCCCAACTGCATTTTGTTCGTACAACGGTGAGGCGCTCGACCAAAAGACACCTCTTCTTCGCTCTATGGAGGCTATAGGTAAACAGGCGCTTCGCATTGCAAAGCTGTTTGGTCTTGATGATGTTAAAAGTATAAATACAACAGTCGGTCCCGAACAGGAATATTTTCTTGTAGACAGCGAGATGGCTAAATGCCGTCCCGACCTTATCTTTTGCGGAAGAACCTTGCTTGGTGCAACACCGCCCAAGGGTCAGGAAATGTATGACCATTATTTTGGTGTAATAAAACCCCGCGTTAAAGAGTTTATGCGCGAGCTTGACAACGAACTGTGGAAGCTTGGAGTTTTGGCTAAGACCGAGCATAATGAGGCGGCTCCCGCACAGCATGAACTCGCTCCTATATACACAACAACAAATATTGCGGCTGACCATAATCAGCTTACGATGGAGTTGATGAAAAAGATTGCCGAAAAGCACGGACTGTTGTGCTTGCTTCACGAAAAGCCGTTTAAGGGTGTCAGCGGTAGCGGCAAGCACAATAACTGGTCGCTTTCTACCGATACAGGTGTCAATTTTTTAAAGGCTGGCAAAAATCCAAGTGATAATTTGCTGTTTTTGTTAACACTTGCCGCAGTACTTCGCGCTGTGGACGAGCATCAGGATTTGCTTCGCGTATCGGTAGCATCGGTTGGCAACGACCATCGTCTTGGCGGAGCAGAGGCTCCACCCGCAATAATTTCTATGTATTTGGGTGATGACCTTAACGAGATATTAGAGTCAATCGAGCGTGGCGAGCACCATACCGATATGGGTAAAATCAAGATGACGGTAGGTACCGAAATTATACCATATATCCGAAAGGATAATACCGACCGCAACCGCACCTCGCCATTTGCTTTTACAGGAAACAAGTTTGAATTCAGAATGTTGGGTGCGTCGTCTTCTATCTCAGAGACCAACGTTGTGCTTAACACCATAGTTGCCGATGTGTTCAAGGATTTTGCAGACAAGCTTGAAAATTCGACCGATTTTGAAAAGGATGTTTTAGCGCTTATCCGTACTACAGTTAAAGAGCATAAACACATTATATTTAACGGCGACGGATATTCAAAGGCTTGGGAAGAAGAGGCTGCAAAGCGTGGCCTTTTAAATCTGCGTAGCACGGTTGACGCAATACCCTATCTGTGCCGAAAGGAAAATATTGAATTGTTTGAGCGTCACGGTGTGTATAACAGTACCGAGCTTAACGGTCGTGCAGATATATCACTTGAAAGCTACAGCAAGACAATGCACATAGAGGCACTGACATTGTTGCAGATGGTTAAGCGCGATATTATACCCGCTATAAGCGCCTATCAGGGAGCGCTTTGTAACACGGTTGGAGCAAAGCGTACGGTAATAAGAGGTATCAACTGCGATGCAGAGGTAGAGATTATAGAAAAGCTTTCATCCTTTAACGAGCGTTTAAGCGCACTTGTTAAAGAGCTCGAAATTGCGGTCGAAAAGTCACAATCCACCGTTGATTTGCTGTCTCGCGCAAGACTTTACTGTGATAAGGTGCTGTTTATAATGGACAACATCCGTCATATTGCAGACGAAGCCGAAACTATTGTTTCGCGTGAATATTGGCCATATCCTACATACGGAGATATATTATTTAATGTATAAAACGCAACGCCCGAAAAATTTTTCGGGCGTTTTGCAACCTTTTAGGTGTTTAAAAAGTATTTAGATTAAGGAGGGAAAAATATGGAATACAAAATTTCCGCGACCGAAGCCTTTAAAAAATATTCCGATATGGTGTATCGCCTTGCCTTTGCAAGAGTAAAAAATAAATATGATGCGGACGACATATTACAGGAAGTTTTTTTGCGCTTTATAAAGTGTAGTAATAAGGCTAACAATGACGAGCACGTAAAGGCGCTGCTTATTCGCATTACGATTAACTGCAGTAAGAGTATGCTTAGTAGCAGTTGGTTTAAAAAGACCGAGCCCTTAAGTGAAAATTTAAGTGTATCAGACCCTGAATTTGATACGCTTGATGCCGTGCTGCGTCTGCCGCAAAAATACCGCACCGTAATTCATTTGCATTACTATATGGGTTACGGCGTGGACGAGATTGCAGAAATTTTAAAATCCAAGCCCTCCACGGTAAAGTCCTGGCTTTACCGTGCCAGACAAAAGCTTAAAATTACACTTGAAGGAGATGAGGTTAATGTTTGAAAAAAATTATAAAAATGCGATGGACAGTATAAATGTTGACAACGATACACGTGATAAAATTTTAGATAAAATAATACTTAAGGAAGAACTGAAAAATCGAAAAAATCCTGCAGTGCCGTGGCGGGTAGCCTTTGCGTGTGTGGCGGCGCTTGCTATAATTCTGGGGATTGTGTTTGTGCCGCGTGATAGCTTTAAAACTGCAAGCAGCAACGCGCCAAAAACACTTACTGTATCAAAATCTTATGACGAAATTTATAAGTTAGTGAAGCCTAAAAAAAATTACAACCTTTTTAACGGAATTGGTGTTGATGATGCGGTAGAATACGAGTACATTACTGACGAAGAAACGGTGTATGAGTCATTTACCGATGCCACAGGAGGTACACATGATGGCGCAATGCCGGGCGTTACAGATTCTAATAATATGAACTCTCAAAACGGCGCTTCAAAGGATGAAGCAGACGATTTTTCAACCACCACCGAGCAGGTAGAGGGTGTAGCAGAAGCTGATATTGTTAAAACCGACGGCAAATATATTTATTATTTGCTTGGTAACGAGCTTTCTATATTTAAAGCCGACGGTGCAAATTCAACACTTATCAGTAAAACGGTGTTAAAAAATGAAAAATATGACAGCTATGGTGATATGCTTTTAAAGGATGGCAGGCTTATTCTTTTGCAGACTAACGATTACACAAAAGAGTGCAATTTTGTAGCTATAATTATATACGATGTAAGCGACCCGACAAACCCTAAAGAGATAGCAGTAAGCAAGCAAGAGGGATGGTACAATTCATCTCGTATGATAGGTGATTATATTTATCTTATATCTAACTGTGATATAAATATAGATAAAATCGATAAAGATGATCCGGCCACCTTTGTTCCCGAAACCGAAACAAACGGCGTATGTGATGCGGTACCTGCTGACAGTATATATAGATACGAAGAAGAAAATTATACAAATCAATATACCGTAATAGGCGCGTTTAATTACAAGTACGGCACCTTAAGTGACACCGCAAGTCTTTTGGGCGGCACCGATAATATATACTGCAGTCAGGGTAATATAATTTTGGCAAATTCAACATACAATAGAAACGCTACGGAAGAAGAAACCTATTCACAAAGCAACACTACTGTATCAAGACTTGAAATAAAAGACGGAAAAATAGAGTATAAAACAACCGGTGAAATAGAGGGAACCCTCGAAAATCAGTTCTTTATTGATGAGCATAAGGGATATTTCCGCTTTGTTACCACCGCTACAATCGCTACCGAAAAAAGACAAAAATTTGATAACAGCGATCACGAAATTATATCTTACAGCAGCGAAACCTCGGCTCGTCTTACCGTGCTTGACAGTGAGCTTAAAAAGACGGGCGAGATTAAGGATTTAGCCCAGGGCGAGCGCGTTTATTCGGTTCGATTTATGGGTGATACGGCTTACTTTGTAACCTTCCGTCAAACCGATCCGCTTTTCTCGGCTGATTTGTCAGACCCCAAAAATCCCCAAATTTTAGGCAAGCTTAAAATCCCCGGTTTTTCAGAATATATGTATCCATACGGCGACGGTAAGCTGTTAGGCTTTGGTATGGATGCCGATGAGCGCACAGGCAGAACAACCTATTTAAAGCTTTCTATGTTCGATATAACCGACCCTGCAAATGTAACCGAGCAAGATAAGACTGTAATCGAAGGTTACAACTATTCGACCGCGCTTGATAATCACAAGTCAATGCTGGTATCTTCTACAAAAAATCTTATAGGCTTTGCGGCGCAGGATAATTATGGCGGCATCAAATATATGATTTACGAGCACAAGGACGGCGCCTTTAATCGTAAGGCTGTGCTTGAGCTTGCGCACGAATTTCCTGAAGAGGTTTGTAAATATTACGATGCAATACGTGGCTTATTTATAAACGACAGCTTTTATCTCATTTCAGATGCGGGACTACAGGTGTTTAATATAGACACTTTCTTACAAACACAATTAATAAAATTCTAAAATTTTAAAACACCTTTCTCGTAAGAGGAAGGTGTTTTTTATATATTGACATTTAGAGCAAAATAACATATAATACAGATAGTTCACAAAGTGAACAATTTTAAAAGCGGTGATTTTATGGAAAATAATCTTCAAAATAATCTTATACTGTCTTGGGTAAAGCTTTCCGGAATAATAAAAAACAGTCGTATAACAACAGGTCTTAAATATAACGAGGCTATTGTTATGCTGTCAATTTACAATAGATACCTGAAAGATGGTGAAGGATTAACCTCTGTTCAGGATATAATAAAAGAAACGGGTATGTTAAAATCTCAGGTAAACCGCACGCTTGGTGAACTTTATAATCAAGGTCTTATAACCTTTGAGCAGGGTATCGAGGATCGCAGAACAAAATTTGTAAAATGTGTCAAAGAAAAACTTGATGTGTTTTTGGCCGTTCATAATTCTTCGGTTAAGGTGGCCGAAAATATAATTGACATTATAGGTAAAGAGGATACAGAAACCTTTATACGAATAGTAGAAAAATTATCAGAAGCGGGTTACAAGGCACAACCCAAAAAATAAAGGAGAAAACTATGATTAAAATACTTGTTGACTCATCGGCTGATTGCCGCGTTGAAGACGGTATAATTGATGCTTTTGTACCTATATCTGTTAACATTGACGGCAAGGAATATCAGTCGGGTGTTAATCTCACAAGTGACCAGTTTTATGAACTTTTGCCAAACTGCAAAGAATTTCCTCGCACATCACAGCCTTCACCTCAAGCTTTTATAGAAATATTTGAGCAGATAAAAGAATCGGGTGACCAGCTTATTTATCTGTGTCTGTCTTCCTGCCTTAGCGGCACCTATCAGGGCGCGCTTATCGCAAAGGATATGGTGGATTATGATGATATTTACATTATAGATACTCTTGGCGTTACCCATATTATCGGTGCTTTGGCGCGATATGCACGACAACTGATAAACCAAGGATTTCTTGCAGGTGAAGTTGCGGATCGGTGCGAAGAATTAAAGTCTAAAATTAAGGTTTATGCAGGTGTTGATACGCTTGAATATCTTTACAAAGGCGGCCGTCTCAGCCGTGCTTCAGCAGCGGTAGGTGAGGTAGCAGGAATAAAACCGATTGTTACAATAGCAGATGGCAGGGTAGAGTCGGTAGGTAAATGTCTTGGTAAAATACGCGCAATGAATTTTATTGTTGATAAAATAAAATCTCATAATTTAAATTCTGCATTTCCAATATATTCTATGTATACAAGTGGTACCGAGAATGTTGCTGCATTAGAGGAAAAACTTAAGAATAACGGATATGAAATAGCCGACCGTTTGCAGATAGGCTCTACCATAGGTACTCATGTGGGTCCTGGTGTTTATGCGGTAATGTTTGTAGAAGAATAAAAATAACAAAAAAGAAATTTTGAAACTGTTTTCAAAATTTCTTTTTCGTTTATCTGTATTTTATTTTGTAGCCGAGGGACAAAAATCGGTCATCGGGCAACGCTCACAAAATGTTTTTCGAGCTGTGCATATATCGCGACCAAAAAGCACTGTGCGATGGCAAAAATCGTTTGATTTTTCGGGAGGTAAAAGCTTGCGCATAGCATTTTCAACTTTTAGCGGGTCGGTGGTATTTACAAATCCCAAACGGTTACAAAGTCTTATAAAATGCGTATCGGTAACCACGGCAGGCTTTCCGTATACATCGCCACAGACAAGGTTTGCGGTTTTTCTGCCCACTCCGGGAAGACGGATTAATTGCTCAATAGTATCAGGCACTTTACCGTCAAAGTCGCTCATTATCATCTGTGCAATGCCAACTAAATCCTTTGCCTTGGTCTTATAAAGTCCACAGGTTTTTATAAGCTCTTCAACGTCTGCCACCTCTGCTTTTGACATAGTGTCGGCATCTGGATATTTTTTAAATAAAGCGGGTGTTACCATATTTACACGCGCATCGGTGCACTGAGCCGAAAGTCGCGTTGCAATAAGCAGCTGAAATGCATCAATATAATCCAGTGAGCAGATAGCGTCGGGATATAGTTCTTCAAGCGCTTCTACTGCCTTTATAACCCTTTCCTTTTTTGTCATTATGTATCAAGCCTCATATCACCCTGTTTTATCCATTTAAGCTTACGCATAGTCTCGCTCACACCAAGAGCAATAACGGCAGGTAATACAAAATGCATAACCGCAATCTCAAGAACAGCCACCATAGGTTCAATGCCTGCCTCCGCCATTGCGGTATATGTTTCAAAAGGCCCCACAAGACCCGCCGTTCCCATACCGGAGCCTGTAGGGGTGCTTACCATTTTAAGCAGTGCAGTAGAAACAGGACCCAAAACAGCGCTTGCAACTATGGCAGGAAGCCATATTATAGGCTTGCGCACAATGTTTGGCATTTGAAGCATCGAGGTGCCAATTCCTTGTGAAATAAGACCCGATACCTTGTTTTCACGGTATGAAGCCACCGCAAATCCTATCATATTGCAGCAGCACCCTACAACTGCGGCGCCTGCCGCAAGACCCGAGAGCTTAAGCGATACGCCAATAGCGGCAGATGAAATCGGCAACGTTAGGCATATACCCATAACTACCGATACAATAATACCGCAAATGATTGGCTGCTGTTCTACGCCAAAGTTAATAATTGAACCTATCCAAGACATAAAACGCGATACAGGAGGTCCTATTACAAAGCCCGCAACACTACCTGTAAGGATTGACACAAGTGGAGTAACAATAATATCAACCTTTGTTTTTCCCGATACGAGTCCGCCGAGTTCTATAGCCACATATGCCGCTACAAAAGCACCCAATGGCTCACCGGGTCGCCCCATAATAAAGCTTTCGGTAGCAATGTTTGGAAATGCACCCACAAGACCTGCAACCGCAGCCGAAACGGTAACAAGCGGCGACGATTTTAACTTACAAGCAACGCCTATACCAATTCCTGCACCTGTGATAGTCTTAGCAAAACCGCCAACGGCAACAAGATAGCCCCCTACCGTGCCACCAATTATGACGCCAAGTTGTGAAACAATTGTACCAATAATCAGTGTGGCAAAAAGCCCCGAAGCCATACCCGATAGTCCGTCAATAAAAAGACGGTTTAAATACTTTTTAATCATTTTTTCATCCTCCTATTCGATGAATTTTTACTTAATTTAACATAATTATAGTACAATGTTTTTTTGTAGTCAAGTAAGCGAAAAGAAAAAATCCCCGAAAATTTCGGGGATTTTGGATTAATATTTTTTACGTAAAATCATATAACTTATCCAGTAAAGAAAAATCACTATGCAAACACTGCCGCTTGCAAGCATCATTAACTCTTCTTTGCCTGCAAGCCTAAATACAATTGTGCCAACAGCGGCAATAATCACAAATAAATATCCTGCCCAGCTCCAAGCCTTCATTGCAATAAACTTATTTCGTTCGTCGGTATTTTGTGTATCAATTTCTTCACGATATTTTTCATTTGTTTGGTATTTAATATTGCGCAAAAGAAAAAGTGAGCCAACAATAATAAGCGCTATGCCCATACCACTCCAAAACTCGTCTATACGATGAGCAAAATGGCACACACATAATACAACACCAATTACAATTTCTAATATGCTTGATATAAGTCGTGCTTTTCTCATTTTATATCCTCCTCGTCAAAAATAAAAATTTCTTCAATAGTCATATTAAAGCACCTGGCAATTTTGTATGCCAAAAAAATTGATGGATTATACCTACCCCTTTCGAGCGAGCTGATTGTTTGCCTTGATACGCCCAAGACTTTGGCAAAATCCTCTTGTGTAATGCCCTTTTGTTTTCTTATTTCCTCTATTTTGTTTTTCATTTGCCCACCTCTTTTAATGTAAAGTTTACTTTACATTGGTATAATATCACAACATCTTCAAAATGTCAAGTAAACTTTACATAGATTTCAAAAAAAATAAATTTCACTGACATATGATGGGGGAGAAAAGTAACAGGTAGCGCTCGGGCGAGTGCTACCTGGTTTTGTGGTTAATAGAACAATGTAAGCGATTACAATTTAACCGTTTGGAGATTTTGGGTTGTCAATCTTAGAACCATTAAATGATTGTTTCATTCGGATTTTAGGCTTGCTTTGAAATTATGAATTTCTTCATTCCAATTTTGAATGTCATCAGATAATTCAAAATAAGCAGATTCTGAACCGTCTTCCGATATATAAAACACAAACGATTTACCAAATTCGTGCATTTCCCGATTTGTAACTTCGCGTAATACAAAAATCGGAGTTGCATCTTCTAGAAAAATTGCATCTAAATAATAATCATTTATCTTGTGTCCTGTTTTTTGTTCCAACAACACCACAACCTCGTTCTCAACGGACGATACCAAATATCTCATAATTTCATCTTGGCAAGCATCAATTGATAAAGCTATCATTTTACTTTCTTCTAATGGTTTTCCCCAATCATTATTTGTTTTTAAATTTTCAATAACCACGCTGTTATCGTTGTTAAAAGAGCTAACATAGTTATAACAGGAATTGTCATAACAATATATAAACCTATTATTGACTTTTTGAACTACCACATACAACAATACCGGCGCATTGTTTTTTTTGTTTTCAACATAATCGCCAAATACATTAGTATAAAGCCCAACTGATTTATAGCTGAATATCTTTCTACCATAATCATCCTCGTCTATCAGTTCAACTTCATTCCATCGAGGGTTAGATTGTGCAAAAGGAACTTGATATTCAACAATAATATCATAATTTTTATATTGAGATCCGCAACCACATATAAAAAACAACGATAAAAAAGTAACAACAAAAAACAAACAATTAGCGCGCAACCCAATCCCAATAAAGAATATACGATTTATATGCATAATCATTATACGGATACATTCCTTCATCGCGAACAACACCTCCTAATAAATCTGCACCATATTCCCAAGGCAAGAAATAATAACACAAGGGGAAGGTTCTCTTGTGTGGCTAAAATTTCCTCACAATATTGAAACTCACCCCTGTTAAGTTTCTTTTTTGCCACTTTACCTATCAACTAAAATTAAAAATAGCAAAAAGCGACCTGTTAAAACAGATCGCTTTAAAATTTGACCATATTATATTAAACAGACCGCGATCTGCTCTTTATGCATAATTATTGTAACATCGTTTAATTGTTTTGTCAAATCGTTTTTATCGACAAATTTCGAGAATAATTTATATGTTTTTGCTATCTATTAGCATAGCAAAAGCACCAACTACTAATATCAAAAAATTAAACCGCCCAAATGGACGGCTTAACAGTTTAATTATTTATCTCTTTTCTTAAAGCCGCGTCTGTCACGATTACCACCGTTTCTGCGAGGTGCTTCGTCTTCGCCGTCGTCTTCAACAACTGCGCCGTTAACTTCAACCAAAGCATCGCGACGTGAAAGGTTAATTCTGCCCTGGTCGTCAATTTCGGTAACCTTAACTATTACCTGATCGCCTACTGCTACAACATCTTCAACCTTTTCTACACGTTTAACGTCAAGCTTAGAAATGTGAACAAGACCTTCTTTACCAGGAGCAATTTCAACAAATGCGCCAAAGGTCATAAGTCTTGTTACCTTACCGCTATAGATTGCGCCGATTTCCGGGTCGTTTGCGATAAGATTTACGATATCAATAGCAGCTTGAGCTTTTTCAAGGTCAAGACCTGCAACAAATACATGACCGTCTTCTTCAATGTTGATTGTACATTCACACTGCTCTTGGATAGACTGAATAACCTTACCCTGCTTACCGATAACATCTCCAATCTTATCTGGGCTGATAACTGTTGTAAGCATCTTAGGTGCGTATGGTGAAAGCTCTTTACGATATTCAGGAATACACTTAAGCATTACGTCATCAAGGATGTGCATACGAGCTTTGTTGGTCTTTGCAAATGCTTCTTTAATGATTTCGGGTGTAAGACCGTGTACCTTAAGGTCCATCTGAATAGCTGTGATACCTTTATGAGTACCGGCTACCTTAAAGTCCATATCGCCGTAGAAGTCTTCAAGACCCTGAATGTCAACCATTGTCATAAAGTCGCCGTAAACGCCATCATCACCTGTGATAAGACCACAAGAAATACCCGCTACAGGAGCTTTAATCGGAACACCGGCAGCCATAAGGGCGAGTGTTGAACCGCAGATTGAACCCTGTGATGTAGAACCGTTTGAAGTAAGAACGTCAGATACAAGGCGGATAGCATAAGGAAATTCCTCAACTGAAGGAATTACAGGCTCCAAAGCACGCTCTGCAAGAGCACCGTGACCAATCTCACGTCTGCCGGGGCTTCTTGAAGGCTTTGCCTCACCTGTAGTAAAGCCGGGCATGTTGTA
>JAZSBS010000018.1:0-3864 GCA_045602525.1 Acutalibacteraceae bacterium | reverse complement strand
ATTTTTCAAATATTTCTTATTTACATATTGAAAGAAAGGTGGTATAATTTATTTCGTATGAGATTGTCCGAATATATTATTATATTCAGAAGTGTCTCAAAATATTAATTCAGGAGGAATTTTCAATGGCCAGAAAATTCAAGACGATGGACGGCAATAACGCTGCGGCTCATGTTTCCTATGCGTTCACAGAAGTAGCCGGTATTTATCCGATTACTCCGTCCAGCCCGATGGCTGACTATGTTGACCAATGGTCTGCTCAGGGACTTAAAAACATTTTTGGTACCACAGTTAAGGTTGCTGAAATGCAGTCTGAGGCTGGTGCTGCAGGAACTGTGCACGGTTCTCTTAACGCCGGTGCGCTCACAACAACGTATACCGCTTCTCAGGGTCTTCTTTTAATGATACCCAATATGTATAAGATTGCCGGTGAATTGTTACCCTGCGTATTCCACGTATCTGCACGCTGCGTTGCTTCACACGCTCTTAACATTTTTGGTGACCATTCGGACGTTTACGCTTGTCGTCAAACAGGTTTTGCAATGCTTGCTGAAACCAATCCGCAGGAAGTTATGGACCTTGGTGCAGTTGCTCACTTGGCATCTATTGAAGGACGCGTTCCTTTCATCAACTTCTTTGACGGTTTCCGTACTTCTCACGAAATTCAGAAGATTCAGGTTTGGGATTTTGAAGACCTTAAAGAAATGTGCAATATGGATGCAGTTGAGCAGTTCCGTAAGCGCGCTCTTAACCCTGAACATCCTGTTATGCGCGGTTCCCACGAAAACGGCGATATATTCTTCCAGCACAGAGAGGCTTGCAATAAGTATTACGATGCTATGCCTGAAATTGTTGAAAAATATATGGACAAGGTTAACGCTAAACTTGGAACCGATTATAAACTCTTCAACTACTATGGTGCTGCGGATGCCGAGCGTGTAATTATCGCTATGGGATCCATCTGCGACGTTGCAGAAGAGGTTATTGATTACCTTAACGCTAAGGGTGAAAAGGTTGGTCTTGTAAAGGTTCGTTTGTATCGTCCTTTCTCTGCTAAGAAATTGGCTGAGGCTATCCCTGCATCTGCAAAGGCAATCGCTGTTCTTGACCGTACCAAAGAGCCGGGTGCATTGGGTGAACCTCTCTTTATGGACGTTGTTGGCGCTCTTGCCGCAACCGGACGTAAGGTTGACACCGTTATCGGCGGTCGCTATGGTCTTGGTTCAAAGGATACTCCTCCTTCAAGCATTTTTGCTGTATATAACGAGCTTAATAAGGCTGAACCCAAGGCACAGTTTACCCTTGGTATTAACGACGACGTTACAGGCCTTTCACTTGACGAAGAAGAGGCTCCCAACACCGCAGCAGAAGGCACCATCGAATGTAAGTTCTGGGGTCTTGGCGGTGACGGTACCGTTGGTGCTAATAAAGACTCTATTAAGATTATCGGTGACCACACTGATAAATATGTACAAGCCTACTTCCAGTACGACTCTAAGAAGACCGGTGGTATCACAATTTCTCACTTGAGATTTGGTGACAAGCCGATTAAGAGCCCGTACTACATCAATAAGGCTGACTTCGTTGCATGTCATAACCCGTCCTACGTTATTAAGGGTTACAAGATGGTTAACGACGTTAAACCCGGCGGTGTATTCCTTATCAACTGCCAGTGGTCTGCCGAGGAACTCGATGAGCATATGCCCGCAGAAGCAAAACGTTATATTGCAAAGAATAACATTCAACTTTATACCGTTAATGCTATTGATTTGGCTGCTCAAATCGGTCTTGGCAAACGTACAAATACTGTTCTTCAATCTGCTTTCTTCTCACTTTCTAAGGTTCTTCCTGCTGAGGACGCAATCAGCTACATGAAGGAAAAAGCCCAGAAGTTTATGAAGAAGGGTAAAGAAATCGTTGAAATGAACGAGAAGGCTATTGATGCGGGTGCTACTGCTTACGTTAAGATTGACGTTCCGAGCAGTTGGGCTGATGCAACCGATAACAACGCTGCTGCAACCGAGAACGGTCCTGCAAAACTCGTTAAGATGGTTGATAACATTATGAAACCCGTTGGTCTTATGAACGGTGATGCATTGCCGGTTTCTGCATTTGTTGACCACGCTGACGGTACCTTCGAACAGGGTGCTTCTGCATACGAAAAACGCGGCGTTGCCGTTATGGTTCCCGAATGGAATAACGAAACCTGTATCGGTTGTAACAAGTGCTCGTTCGTTTGTCCGCATGCAACTATTCGTCCGTTCGCTTTGAGTGACGAAGAAAAGGCTGCTGCTCCTGCAAACACAAGATTTGCAGTCAAAGAAAAACTTGCTACAAATAAGGGTTATGCATATACTCTTACCGTTTCTCCGCTTGATTGTATGGGATGCGGCGTTTGTGTTGGCGAATGTCCCACAAACTCACTCAAAATGGTATCTCAGGAATCTCAGTTGGCTGAACAGGACGTATTTGATTATTGCGTAGCTAACGTTACTGAAAAGACAGGTCTTGCAGGAGATGCAAACGTTATTGCTTCTCAGTACAAGAAACCCTTGCTCGAATTCTCTGGTTCTTGCGCTGGTTGTGCTGAAACTGCATACGCTCGTCTTGTAACACAACTCTTCGGTGACAGAATGTACATCTCGAACGCTACCGGTTGTTCTTCAATCTGGGGCGGTCCTGCTGCTACATCTCCTTACACTGTAAATAACGAAGGCCACGGTCCTGCTTGGGCTAACTCACTCTTTGAGGATAACGCAGAGCACGGCTTTGGTATGTATTTAGGTCAGAAGGCTATTCGCGACCGTCTTATCGCTGACGTTAAGGCTATCGTTGATGGCTGCAAAGCACCTGAAAATGTAGTTGCTGCTGCAAATGCATATCTTGAAACCGTTAATGACGGCGCAAAGAACACTGAGGCTTCAAAGGCACTTGTTGAGGCACTTAACGGCTTTGACTGTGACTGCGACGCCAAGAAAGACATTCTTGCTAACAGCGAGTTCCTTTCCAAGAAATCGGTTTGGATATTCGGTGGTGACGGTTGGGCATACGATATCGGCTTCGGCGGTGTTGACCACGTTCTTGCTGCAGGTGAAAACGTAAACATTATGGTATTCGATACCGAAGTTTACTCCAACACCGGCGGTCAGGCTTCTAAGGCTTCTAACATCGGTCAGGTTGCACAGTTCGCAGCTGCCGGTAAAGCAATTGCCAAGAAGAGCCTTGCTGAAATCGCAATGTCTTACGGTTACGTATACGTAGCACAGGTTGCTATGGGTGCTGACCAGAATCAGACTCTTAAAGCTATTAAGGAAGCAGAAGCTTATGACGGTCCTTCAATCGTTATCTGCTACGCTCCTTGTGAAATGCACTCTATTAAGGGTGGTATGGTTAACTGCCAGAAGGAAATGAAGAAGGCAGTTGCTTGCGGTTACTGGGATATGTTCCGCTACAACCCCGCTCTTAAAGCAGAGGGCAAGAATCCCTTCTCGCTCGATAGCAAACCCGCTACCGAGGATTACAAGGAATTCATTCTCGGTGAGGCTCGTTACTCTTCACTTACACGTTCATTCCCCGAACGTGCCGAAGAACTCTTCGAGCAAGCAGCCGAAGCCGCAAAGGCTCGTCGCGCTCATCTTGAAAAATTGGTTGAGTTGTACGGCAAGTAATTTTAACCGTATAAACTGACACAAATTCAACCCCGCTTTTTGATAAAAGCGGGGTTTTTTGTCGGCAAAAAACACTTGAAATAATATAATATGTATGATATTATTATATAGAATATAATGATAATATAGAATTTTATGTTCACATTATAAATAATACATAAATTTTAGGGAAGTGTACGAATGAAAGAGATAACCT
>JAZSBS010000017.1:0-2063 GCA_045602525.1 Acutalibacteraceae bacterium | reverse complement strand
AAGCAGATAAATGCAACAGCAAACATAGATGCTGCAATAATAATTGCGTTTTCAGTCATTGAAATTTCCTCCATTCAATTGTAAATACATTGATTTTTAAAATTAAAATTAAGACTTAGATTAGTGATGCGCGAATGCAAGCGCGAAACTGGTAAGAGTCAACATGGTAAAAATAAATGCTTGCAAGAAGCCGATAACCAAGCTGAACATTACCCACAGTTCGGGCACAATCCAGGGAGCCAATTGATACAATACAATCAGCAAAATTTCACCTGCCAAAATGTTACCGAATAGACGAAGAGCCATAGTCATCGGTTTAACCAATTCGTCTAACAAGTGCAACGGCAAGAATGCAGGAGAAGGACTAACATAATGCTTGTAATGGCTAAAGCCCTTTTGGCAAATACCAATGATATGTACGCCGATTGCTACTGTCAGAGACAGTGCGAAACAGGTGTTGATATCGTTAGTAGGGGAAGTCCAGTGTACACCAACTTGCGGCAACAAACCGAGTTCGTTGCTGATGAAGATGAACATGAAAAGGGTAATAATAAAAGGAGCCATATATTTGCGTCCTTTGATACCCAATTGGCCTTCCATCAATTCGTTTAAGAAATCAATAAAGAATTCCACTACGTTTTGAACACCACTAGGAACCATTTTCGGGTTTTTAGCTGCAAAGAAAATCAGCATAAAAACGATCGCCATGGTAATCCAGGTCATGTACATGGTTTGCATGTGAACAACAAAACCGGGAGCTACTTCAGTGGCCAAATAATGAATAAGTTCACCACTATGTTCTGCTGCTTCATTTCCCATTCTTTCACTCTCCTTTCTTCGCATCGCCTACTTTATTAAGTCGGTACGCGATAATTGTTAGGTTAATAATTAAAAATATATGTGTCAGAAGAAGCCCAATACAGGTACCAACCACATTGTGCCCCTGCTTCAACAACAAAACTACAAGCGTGGATGCAGAGATTATTCTATAAACCCTGTACCTTTTCATAATGGCAAGCCCACGCTGGGGATCCTTATCATAAGGCAGTGCCTTGCGCATACCGGTAATCATAATCACGGTATCAAGCAACCCGATTATAATACCATAAAAAAACGATATGGCAAAGGCTTTATAACCTAAAAAATAAACTAAAGCTAAAAAAGGAACAGACCAAAGGGCAGGTCCAACTACAAACTTTTTGTACCCGCCGATAAGAAGCGGTGAAAAATCAAAACTTTTCATCTTCTATTCGTCTTCATCCTTATCAAGAATTAGAGTGTAAATCATTTTAAAGAAAGTTAAAAACAACGTAATAATGGCAATGACGATACAGATTAGTCTAAAAGTATGGTCACCGGTCTGAAAATAATTATCAAGCCAGTCCCCGCCCCAATAGGCTAATATGAAATCGAATACAGTCATCAACGCAAGAGAAGATACCGTTGACAAAGCACTCATTGCCTTGATGTATTCTCTCTCGTTTTTGGTGCGCTTATCCATGCTTACCTTCCAAAAAAGCAGTACTTAAACAGTGCCCTGCCATTTTACCTAGCAGTTCACAGTCTCGTACACTATAATTTTAAAATATTTCACAGTTTATGTCTACTCAATTTGTGCAAAACTCGGACAAAATTTTAATATTATAGCCCTTTTTTTGCAAAATTGCCCTGATAATTCTTTCGCAGGCCTTGCCGTCACCATAGGGGTTGGCAGCTTCCGCCATTTTTTGGTAATGAGCAGGGTCATCCAAAAGTAAATTAGTCTCACGCAACACATCTTCGTAGCCAGTTCCTACAAGTTTTACAGTGCCTGCATCCACCGCTTCGGGACGCTCAGTAGTATCGCGCAAAACAAGCACCGGCTTACCAAGGGCAGGCGCTTCTTCCTGAATGCCACCGCTATCCGTAAGAACGATATCAACCTTGCCCATTAAGTTAGCAAAAGGTTCGTAGTCCATAGGCTCAATAAGGTGTACCCTTTCAAGTCCACCCAATTCCTCTTGAACAATCTCGCGCACCTTAGGATTTTTGTGTACAGGGAAGATTGCTTCCACATCAGCGTG
>JAZSBS010000016.1:0-3553 GCA_045602525.1 Acutalibacteraceae bacterium | reverse complement strand
CGGGTGGTTTCTTTGTGTTTGGTATTTTGGTAGCGCTTTCAAATGCACTCGCACGTCGTCAGGGAAAACCTGTGGTAGAGCACTTGGGTTGTGCGAACTGTCCGTCACGCGGCGCTTGTCAGAATGCCATGCTTGAAGGTGAAGAAAAACCTGTTGAATGTGAATTGAAGGATACTGAGGTTATGCCCGAGGAAAAAGCCGAAGAGAAAACTGAAGAAAAGGTAGGTGGCAGTGATGAATAGTACTACATCTATCGTATCAATTTTACTTGCGGGTATTCTTACAAATAATATGGTACTCTCCAAGTTTTTGGGTATCTGCCCATTCCTTGGCGTATCTAAAAAAGTAAATACCGCTTTTTCTATGAGCATTGCCGTAACATTGGTTATGGTAATAGCCACTGCGGCAACCTGGCCTATTTATACCTACTTGCTATATCCTAACTTTACATATCTGCAAACTGTAGTGTTTATACTTGTTATTGCGGCTATTGTTCAGTTGATAGAGGTTTTCTTAAAAAAATATATCAAACCCATTTATAATGCACTTGGTATCTATTTGCCGCTTATTACCACAAACTGTGCTGTTCTTGGTATTACAATGCTTAACATAACCGATGGCCTTAATTTTGGACTGTCAATTGTTAACGCGCTTAGCGCAGGTCTTGGTTTTATGCTCGCTATGATACTTTTTGCGGGTGTTCGTTCAAAGCTTGACACCGCAGATATACCCGAGTTTTTAAAGGGCTTGCCCATAACACTTATAGCCGCCGCCTTGGTAGCATTGTCGTTCTTGGGTTTTGCCGGTATAGGAGGTTAAGACTATGTCTAGTGTTCTTATTCCTGTGCTTATTGTTACAATAATGGGACTTGTGTTAGGTTTGGGCCTTGCGCTCGCAGCAAAGTTTATGGCAGTACCCACAGACGAGCGAGAAGAAAAAATACGTGAATGTTTGCCCGGCGCTAACTGTGGCGCGTGTGGATACTCGGGCTGTGACGGCTATGCCAATGCCATTGCGAATGGCGAAGCAGAACCTAATAAATGCGCTCCCGGTGGTGAGACTACCGCTAAAGCACTTGGTGAAGTGCTCGGTATAGAAATTTCAACCGAATCAAAGGTTGCGTTTATTGCATGTCAGAAAAATGCAAAAAATAAATATGAATATACCGGTAAGCAGACCTGTATTTCTGCAAGTCTTATTCACGGCGGACCACTTGAATGTCAGTTTGGCTGTATCGGTTTTGGTGACTGTGTTTCCGCCTGTCAGTTTGGCGCTATCACTTTACAGGATGGTAAGCCTGTAGTTTGCGAAGATATATGCACAGGCTGTGGCGCGTGTGCATCAGTTTGCCCTAAGTCGCTTATTTCTGTTATTCCAAAAGCATCAAAAACTCGTGTGTTGTGTTCAAATTGTCACAAAGGTCCAAACGTTGTTAAGGTTTGTACAACCTCGTGTATCGCTTGCGGTATGTGCGTAAAGGCTTGTGAAAACGATGCGATTAGGGTTGAAAACAATGTTGCCGTTATTGATCCTGAAAAATGCATTAACTGTGGCAAGTGTAAAGAGGCTTGTAAGAGGAAAGCAATAATTTAATACTTTAAAGAGTCGGTTTTCGTGATACCGACTCTTTATTTTCTTGACAAATAATTTATGATATATATAATTATATATGGTAATTTAAATAATATTTGGGGGTGCCGATTATGGCAATTTTACTTACGGGCGGCGCAGGCTACATAGGCAGTCACACCTGTGTTGAGATGTTAAATGCAGGCTATGAAGTAATAGTTGTTGACAACCTTAACAACAGTAGTTGCGAGTCACTTAACCGCGTAGAAAAAATCACAGGCAAAAACGTAAAGTTTTATGAAAATGACGTATGTGATTATGACGCATTGAGAAAAATATTTAGTGAAAATAAGATTGACGCAGTGGTTCACTTCGCAGGTCATAAGGCTGTTGGCGAGTCGGTTCAGAAGCCAATTATGTACTACAAAAACAACCTTGAAAGCACCATTGCTTTAATAGAGGTAATGACAGAGTTTAACGTTAAAAAGTTGGTGTTCTCATCCTCTGCTACAGTTTATGGCGCATCTACCGAGGTGCCGCTGGTAGAAGGTATGCCCACGGGCGCTACCAATCCGTATGGCAGAACAAAGTTGTTTATCGAAGAAATTTTGCGTGACCTATATGTTTCTGATAAAGAATGGTGTATAGCGCTTCTTCGCTACTTTAACCCAATTGGCGCTCATAAGAGCGGGCTGATTGGCGAAGACCCCAAGGGCATTCCTAACAACCTTATGCCATACATTTCACAGGTAGCAGTTGGAAAGCTCAAAGAACTTCACGTATTTGGTGATGACTATAAAACGGTTGATGGCACAGGTGTGCGCGACTATATTCACGTGGTAGATCTTGCCCTCGGTCATGTTAAAGCTGTTGGTTGGGCGCTTCAAAACCTTGGTTGTGAAGAAATTAACCTTGGTACCGGTAATGGTACTAGTGTATTACAACTTCGTGATGCATTTGTTAAAGCGTCGGGAATAGACGTACCATATGTTATTGACCCACGTCGTCCCGGTGACCTTGACGAAGTTTACGCTAACGCTGACAAGGCTTTAAATCTTTTGGGTTGGAAAGCCGAAAGAGACATTGAAGAAATGTGTGAAGACACTTGGCGCTGGCAAAAGAATAATCCAAACGGCTATAATTAATAATAAATGCGATGCTCTGCGCAACGCAGAGCATCGCATAACTTAAATATATTTCTGCCCGTGGCGCAATTGGATAACGCAGCAGATTCCGATTCTGAAGAATGGGGGTTCAAATCCCTTCGGGCAGGCCAAAAAGAAACGACAATTTATCGACTGATAGATTGTCGTTTCTTTTTGTTCTCTTCACTTTTCTCTTTTCGTTCTTCTATCTTCTCTAAAATTGTCGTTTCCAGATAATAGATAAAAGAGAAGAGATAAGAGAAAATGTGTCTGCTTCGCAGACGAATTATAAATGATATGTAGGGGTTCGAACATATAGGTCAAAAAATCAAAATACTTCGAATTTATACAACCCTTTCTGCTATGCTTGTGTTACAATAGAGACAAAGAATATTATCAAGGATTTTTGATAAAGAATGATAAAAACAAAGCATATAGCAGGTATCAGCGGTATTGTTAAATAATAAAAATTGACAATGTGTTATATAAAAATCTTGAAATGCAACTATAATTGAAATGACCAAAAAATACATAAAAACCACCACTAAAAACAGTAGTTACATATTTCTGATTAAGTAAAAAACAACTGCAGGGTGATGTTTTTTGTTACCCTGCATTTACCATATTTTCTTGACAAATATGCTAAACTACTCTATAATAAAAAACAAATAAAGAAAGGATGTGTTTTCTATGAAAATCATTTTAGCAAAACAACGAATTCTTGTGCGAAAACCGCCGCTTTATTTAAATTTAGGTAATATAAGGATTAGCAGTTAACGCATAAGACTTTGTTTGAAAACAAAGCTTATGCGTTTAATTATTTTATGAAAAAGGAAAA
>JAZSBS010000015.1:0-24698 GCA_045602525.1 Acutalibacteraceae bacterium | reverse complement strand
TAAATAACTGTTTACTGACCAACCGGCAAAATATTTACCCACAGGGGCAGTGAACATACAGGAAGGCAACTTATAGTTGTCAAAAACACCTGCGATAGAGTCGGTAGTATTGCTTCCATCATTTTTATTAAATGTTACGGTATAGGTGGGACAAGTGGGGTCAGCCGCATATAGATAAGTGTAACGAAATTCGTTGCCGTCTTTACTGTAGCATCCCGTTGTACCACCGTTAATGGTAAACACGCAGTCTTCTGCAAAGGTATAGCCAAATTTGGCTCGAAAAATTACTCTAAGCTCATAACGTTCGTGAGTTTTGAACTCGACTGCACTTGCAGGAGTGACGGTGCCATATGCCATTAATCCCCACTCGTCTACATCGGCATAATACTTTTGATGGTCCGATGACACGGCATAAAGATCGGGAAGTTTTCCGCCAACGGGCGGTGTTATTGTAATATTGGCAGAAGTAATTTCAATTTCCGCTGCAGATGCCGTCATCGGCAACAAACCAATAACCAACACAAAGCAAAGCAATAACACTAAAACTTTCTTCATAAAATTCTCTCCTTTTAACATTACTTGACCAAAGCAGAAAGATGTGTTATAATCTTTAAGTAAATTATAATATAAACTCATATTAAAATCCCCACACGTTAAAAGGTAAAAAGTGTGGGAGATTGCGTCTTTTTCTTAAAAAGTGTTGGAAAAAGTGTGGGAACACGTAAAAAATGAGGAAAAAAGAATGTCTGGTATATCAATAATATATATAGCGGCGGCGATATGCTCGCTTATACTGCTTATCATATACAGCATCTGTATCAAAAAGAAAAACGTATGGTTTTGGGTGTTATTTTCATGTATATGTGTGGTAAACGTTGGCTATTTTGCGCTTTCAATTTCTAAAACACTTGGTTCTGCACTAATGGCTAACCGTGTGGCGTATTTAGGCTCGGTTTTTTTACCGGTGGCTATGCTTATGATAGTTTTGAATGCAAGTGGATTAAAATATCATAAATTATTATGGGTACCGCTTGTGTGTCTTGGCGTTGCGGTGTTTTTTGTGGCAGCAAGTCCGGGGTATCTTGGTATATATTATAGAGATGTAGAGCTCGTTACAAAAAATGGTGTGTCCGTTTTAAATAAGGAATATGGCTCTTGGCACGTGCTATATTTGTTTTATTTGATAGGGTATTTTGTTACTATGATTGCGGCAGTGATTCATGCAACGGTTAAAAAGAAAATAGCGTCAACCGCGCAGGCAATAATGCTACTTAGCGCCGTATTTGTAAATATTTGCGTATGGCTTATTGAGCAGTTTATTAAGATAGAACTTGAATTTTTGGCAATTTCTTATATTATGACCGAATTATTCCTAATAGGCGTTTATATCATGATTCAGGAAAATGAAAAGCGTATCGCACTTGCAAAGGAGCATTTTGTCGCTCAAAACAACATACAAGAATCGTCAATAAACAATGCGGAATATTCAGATCAGACGATAAAGTTATTTAAACAAGGAATAACAACGCTTACACAAACCGAAAAACTTGTTTATGATTTGTATATTGATGGCAAATCAACAAAAGAGGTTTTAGAGCAAATGAATATAAAAGAAAACACCCTTAAATATCATAACAAAAATATATATGGTAAGTTGGGTGTACCGTCACGCAAGGTACTTAAAGAAATAGCAAAAACGATTGAAAAACAAAAAATTTAAACCCACTTTCAAAATGTGATATGCACCTCCAAAAGTGTTTAACTTTTGGGGTGCATATCAATGAAGGCGGGTTTTGTTGTTTGTTATAATTAAAAAGAATTTTTTGTTTGTAAATTTATTTAAGATTCAACTTGTTTTTAGTATTTTGTTGTGTTATACTTTCTCACGTACGAAAATTTTTAGACTCTTAATGATAATCGTTACCAGCCTAAGAATAATTTTTGAAAACAAGAGGGGATTTTTGTGCAATTTTTATTAACTTTATCTGTAGCAATTTTTTCGGGTCTTATGTTATCGAGACTTGCTAAAAAGTTAAAACTGCCGGCAGTTACGGCATATCTTGTAGCGGGTGTGCTTATTGGACCTTATGTACTGGGCGCTTTGGGTGTAAAAGGTCTTGGATTTGTAAGCCATGCCGATGTGAAAAGTTACAGCCTTTTAAGTGATGTAGCACTTGGTTTTATCGCTTTTGCAATAGGTAACGAGTTTCGACTTGCTCAGCTTAAAAAGATAGGCAAGCAGGCAACCGTTATCGGCATTCTTCAGGCAGTATTTACCACCATAGTTGTCGATGCCGTGCTTATCGGTTTGCATTTTATAATTCCTGATAAATTTCCGCTGGAAGCGGCAGTGGTTCTTGGTGCGGTAGCAGCCGCCACGGCGCCCGCCGCAACGCTTATGGTAGTGCGTCAGTATAAGGCAAAGGGACCTGTTACCGATGTTTTGCTTCCTGTAGTAGCGCTTGACGATGCAGTAGGTCTTGTACTTTTTGCAATTTCTTTTGGTGTTGCAAAGGCAATAAGCAGCGGTACAATAGATATGATATCGGTAATCGTAGAACCCATTGTAGAGGTTGCCATGTCACTGGGCTTAGGTTTTATTATGGGCGCTATATTCACGTTTTTTGAAAGATTTTTCCATTCGCGTTCCAAGCGACTTGCAATGTCGGTAGCGTTCGTACTGGCAACAGTGGGACTTTCAAAGATAAACTTTGAGATTTGCGGTGTTCATATTGCGTTTTCATCGCTTCTTGTTTGTATGATGCTCGGCACTGTATTTTGCAATATGTGTGATTTTTCTGAAAATCTTATGGACCGACTTGACCGCTGGACCGCGCCATTGTTTATTTTGTTCTTTGTAATAAGTGGCGCAGAGTTTGAACTTTCTATATTTAAAGATGTCACAATTGTTATTATTGGTGTGGTTTACATACTTTCACGTTGTCTTGGTAAATATTTTGGCGCGCGAATCAGCTCGCAGATGGTAAAGTGTGATCCGAATATTATTAAATATCTAGGTATCACGCTTTTCCCACAGGCAGGTGTAGCGCTTGGTATGGCAATCAAGGCCGAAGAGTTGGGCGATGTTGGTATAGTTGTTGCTAATATAACATTATTTGCTGTGCTTATTTACGAGCTCGTAGGCCCTGCACTTACAAAAATGTCACTGCTTAAAGCCGGTGAAATCGACCCTGAGGGTGCTGTGAGTGAAAGACAAAAATAAAATGTTTTAAAACAAAAATTGCTCTGCTTTATCTTAAAAGCAGAGCAATTTTTGTTTGTTAATTATTCACTTCTCAGCGCGGTTACGGGGTCTTTTTTGGCGGCGCTTCTCGATGGAATTATACCCGAAATCAGTGTGAGCAATACACTGATAATCACGAGTATTATAGCAGCGCCAACAGGTAGAATTGCGTTAAGATTTGCAATGCCTGTAAGAGCGTGTAAAATAAGGTTTATCGGTATGCAAAGCAGATAGGTGATTATTACACCAAGCAGACCTGATGCGAATCCGACAATTACGGTTTCGGCATTAAACAGTCCTGAAACATCGCGCTTCGATGCGCCGATTGCTCGCAAAATACCAATTTCTTTTGTGCGTTCCTGAACAGAAATCAGGGTTATTACACCAATCATTATTGAGGAAACAATAAGTGAAATTGCAACAAACGCAATGAGTACATAGGTAATGGCGTTGATTATTGTGGTGATGGATGACATCATAATACCAAGGTAGTCGGTGTACTTGATTTGTTTTAGCTCTTCAACGTCATCATTATAATCTTTTATAGCGTCGGTAATAACATCCTTGTTTTCAAAGCTTGAAGCGTAGATGTTAATTGTTGCGGGAGAATCTAAATCAACATAACCCATAGCAAGCAGATTTTCTTCATAAGTGTTTTCAGAGAAAACCATAATCTCGTCATAATATACAGCGCATTGTTCGGTGGTGCAGTTGGGTAACGCCATAGCAAGAGCGCCTGCTAACTGCTCGGTGCTCATACCCGACATTTTGGTTGCGACTTGTGCCGCATATTGCGCTTTTATTTGCTCGCGAAGCATCTGGGTGAAAAGCTCGTTAAATTCTTCGTCAGACATAGCCGACAGGTATTTGCTTATTTCTTCACTTGAAACGCTTACCTGCTCGCTCATACCCTGTGACATCATGGCCTCCATATCAGCGCGTGTCATCGAGCCGAGTGTTGCGTCAATTTGTTGTTTAACAAATGCTTCGTCTGGGATGCTGCTTATCGCGATGTAAGCGGCGGCTTTACCGCTTGTGTCAAGACCTGAAATATATTCGCGGAAAGCGTTTTCCTTTTCGGCATCGGTAAGCGAGCCTGTTGTAGTATCAAAAGGCAAGCCTGTAAGTATATCGGTATTGGGAGAATCAAGCTGCGCGGTTATTACATCGCTGTCATCCGCCAGGTTTATCAAATGCTTTGTAAGAAGGCTTGTATATGCGATACTACCGCTTAGCATAGTGGTGTCGGCTTCCTCGTTAGGACGTATAATACCCGTAACCTTAAGAGCCATTGCGTTATCGTAAAGGTAACGCAGACCTGCATCGGTTTTGCGTAAATCGGCATACAATCCCGTTGCTTCGTCATAGCGGTAGCAGTCGGCATTTAAAATAGCCTTGTATTCTGTGTTGCAAATTTCCTCGTAAGACCATTTTTTTGTTTCTTTATCCTGAAGCTTAGTGCCGTTTAACGCGGCATCTGCCAGCGTGTCAATATCCTCTGAGGATATAAGTCCCAATGCATAAAGCGCAATGTCGTCAAGCTCGTTGTTTTCGTCAAGCACCAACACAATTTCGTCGTAGCTGTTAGGCCAAGAACCGTATATAACATCATATTGGTCAATCAAAAGGTCGTTTATAGGTGCGCCGTCGTTACCGGGCAAAAGCTCTTGCCATAAGGTGCTTCCCATCGATGACATCGGTGACATTGATGCGGCAGGGGAAAACTGCGAAAGTGTTGACATTGCCGTCATATCCACACCGATATATTGAAGCATAAGGTCGGAAATTAGTTTTTCAAGGTCAGAATGTAATATTTCTCCGTCAACATTTTCGGTATATATCTGCATATCAAGATCATAAGAATATTGTACGCCGTTAACGGCAGTAGAAAGCGCGGCATCCTCAGTTTTAATTTCCTTTTCAAGATAGGTTTTAAATGCCTTCAGGTCATTTTTGCTTTCTTCAACGCTGTTCATTGCGTTAATCATATCATAAAGCGCACTCTTTTCATAAACCGCATCATTTTCGTGCTCGGTTTTGTCGGCTGTGATATTCATAAACGCTTCCATAAGCGTTGTCATATCTACGGTCGAGGCTTCAAGAGTGAGCGGATACACAGACAAGGTGCTTTCCTGTACAGCATCTATATACGCGGTCATACCCTGAGAAATTGCAAGAATAAGCGCTATGCCTATAATGCCAATCGAACCCGCAAAGGAAGTAAGCACTGTTCGGCCTTTTTTGGTAATCAGATTTTTAAGCGACAGCATAAAGGAGGTTCCAAACCTCATGGAAGGTTTTTTTGTTTTGCCGTGGGTTTCGTTTCTTGACGCGTCAAGTAAAACCTCGTTTTCCGATTCGCTATCACTAAGTGGCTGTGAATCATGTGTAATTACACCGTCAAGCATATTGATAATGCGAGAGGAATATTTTTCAGCAAGCTCTGGGTTATGTGTTACCATAATAATAAGCTTATCATTTGAGATGTTTTTAAGTATCTCCATAACCTGAACGCTGGTTTCGGTGTCAAGCGCGCCTGTTGGCTCGTCGGCTAAGATAATATCGGGGTTATTAACAAGCGCACGCGCAATGGCAACGCGCTGCATTTGTCCGCCCGACATTTCGCCGGGCTTTTTGTTTAATTGGTCGCCAAGGCCAACGTCTTCGAGCGCTTTTTTAGCTCGTGCTTTGCGTTCGGATTTTGAAACACCGGAAAGTGTTAGGGCAAGTTCAACATTTTGCAATACCGACTGATGTGGAATAAGATTATAGCTTTGAAATACAAAACCGATTGAATGATTGCGGTATGTATCCCAATCAGCATCCTTATATTCTTTGGTGGAACGGCCCGATATAACAAGGTCACCGTCGGTATATCTGTCAAGACCGCCTATAATGTTAAGCAGTGTGGTTTTGCCACAACCGGATGGACCGAGTATTGAAACAAACTCATTGGTGCGAAATTCAATGTCAATACCCTTAAGCGCTTCAACCTTGGTATCGCCCATATTGTAATCTTTTGTTATGTTGTTAAGCTTTAGCACAATAATTTCCTCTCAAATTACTTATTTTTATATATTATAAACCTATTTTTTTGCTAAACTATGAATAATTAGAAAAAATTTCATATAATGTTTGATAAAACTAAGAAAAGATGATATAATCATTTGAAAAAGGAGGAGTTTTATGGAAAAAGCGTTTAAATATTTCTGTGTCTTTATGTCTGTAATTATAATTCTTTCTTCTTTTTGTATGGTGTTTGCAGTGGCATTTAGCGACAATCAGGAAACTGACTTTTTGGGCTGTAGGGAAATTGTTGATAACATCAAAAATTATGAGATGAATATGACCTCGGTAATTTATGTTAAAAATGATATCGACGAGTGGGAAGAGTATCAACGTATTCACGGCACGGAAAATCGCATCTGGGTCGATATTGAAAAAATGCCGCAACAGCTTATTGACGCATTTATTTCTATCGAGGACCAGCGCTTTTATCTGCACTCGGGTGTGGATTGGAAACGTACTACAGGTGCTTTTGTAAATTATCTTCCTTTTGTAAATATTTATTCGTCAAATCAGGGTGGATCTACCATAACACAGCAGTTAATAAAGAATATAACGTCCGACAACGATAAAAGCGCTATGCGTAAGGTGCGAGAGATTGCCCGTGCATTGCTTATCGAAAAAATGATAGACAAAACCACCATTTTAGAGGCGTATTTAAACACCATTTCACTTGGAAACGGTATTTGCGGTGTACAGGTGGCTGCAAATTATTATTTTAATAAAAATGTTGATGAGCTTACTCTGGCAGAATGTGCATCTCTTGCGGCAATCACAAAAAATCCAAGCGCGTACAATCCTATGACCAAGCCCGAGGGTAATAAATCACGTCGCAACGACGTTCTTTATAAAATGTATGAGCTTGAAAAAATAACCGAGGAAGAGTACGGTACGGCGTTAGTTTCGGAGGTTGTTGTGGATAAAACACAACAGCAAGATTTTGAAATACCCATCAACAATTACTTTGTTGATGCTCTCATAAGCGATATTATCGAAGATTTAAGTGTTAAATACAACTGCAGTAATGATATGGCCTCTGCTATGCTTTATAATGGCGGTTATAAAATTTATGCCACAATCGACACCGATATACAGGATATTATGGAATCGGTATATATTAAGCAAAAAACATATTTTTCACAAAAATCATCAGAGGATAAAGGTGTTAATGTTCAGTCCGCAATGACAATAATCGATTATAACGGCAATATAAAGGGCATTGTGGGCGGAGTTGGTGAAAAAACAGTTAACCGTGGACTTAACCGTGCTGTTGATTCACCGCGTCAGCCGGGATCTACTATGAAGCCGCTTGGTGTTTATGTTCAGGCTGTTGACAATGGCTCGATATCATATTCAACTATGCTTGAAGATAAGCCAATGGATAAGTATTACGAAGACGGTAAAAAAGGACCTAAAGAGTGGTATGGCTATTACGCGGGCAATATGACCGTCACAAAGGCGCTTGAGCGCTCGGCAAATACTATACCTTGTTGGATTTTAAAGGATAACATAGGTGTTGAAAATTCATATAATTTCCTGACGCATAAATTAGGACTTAAGCATCTTACAAGCGTTGATAAAAACATCTCTTCGTTAGCGCTTGGCGGCTGTGATTACGGTATCACAACCACTGAATCCGCAGCGGCATATGCGATATTTGGCAATGGTGGCAAGTATTATGAGCCTACAACCTACACTAAGGTTTTAGATATTAATGATGAGATAATTTTAGAAGCGGGCGAGGGCTCGCAGGTTATTAAAGAGTCAACTGCAAGCGTTATGAACAAGCTGTTGCAAAATGTTGTTTACGGCTCTCAGGGTACGGGTAAAGGCATTGCAAACTACAGTAAAATGAAGGTTTATGCTAAAACGGGAACATCGAGTGAGTCTAAGGACTTGTGGATGGTAGCGGGCACACCATATTACGTAGGCAGTGTGTGGTATGGTTTTGACCAACCCGAAAACGTGCACAACGCAGGCGCCGCGGCAAATGTCTGGCGAGATATTATGTCTGAGATACACAAGGGCCTTGATGAAAAGGAATTTGAGCTTAGTGACGAGGTTATTGAAGCAAAATATTGCCGAACAACAGGTAAGCTTGCTGTTCCGTCGTGTTACAGTACCGACACAGGTTATTATGTGCCGGGTGTCCACATTGAAACCTGCAAGGGTGGCCACCCCGCGCCAGAGCCCGAGGAAGAGGCAACATCATCAGAGGAAACTTCAAGCGAAACTGTACCAGACGAAAGTTCAAGTAACAAGCCAACTTCAAGCGAAACTTCAGGTGTAAGCTCTGACAGCGAATCATCAGAGGATACCGAAACATCGTCAGATGACACGTCAACCGAGGCTGAGGAATCTGATGATAATTTGGGCAATGCCGGTTCAAGTGATACCGGTGAAACGTCAGAAGAAAATATTTCATCTGTGATATCGGATGTAATAAATGGTTTCAATTAGAATAACGAGGTATTTACAAATTTTGTAAATACCTCGTTAATTTTTATAAAAAACATTGCCTGATAGCTTTAGTTGTGATATAATAAAATGAATATTGGGTTATTGTGCCCATTTTTGACTTGCGGGGTGAAATTTATGCGTATTTTGGGAATTGATCCGGGTTATGCGACGGTAGGATATGGAATAATTGATTACGATAATTTTCGCTTTAAAACTGTGGCTTATGGTGCGATAACAACTACGCCAGATAAGGCTTTTCCCGACAGACTGTGTGATATTTATGCCGATATGCAAACGCTTATAAAAATGTATCAGCCAGAGTGCTTGTCAATAGAAAAGTTATATTTTAATACTAATACAACAACTGCAATTGATGTCGCCCAGGCGCGCGGTGTAATTCTGTTGGCATCACGCACGGCAGATATTCAAATTTACGAATACACACCTTTACAGGTTAAGCAATCAATAACCGGATACGGCAGAGCAGAAAAACATCAGGTTATGGAAATGGTTAAAAGTCTTTTACAGTTAAATTCTGTACCAAAACCCGATGACACAGCCGATGCACTGGCACTTGCAATATGTCACGCGCATTGCTCGGGCAGTCTGTATTCAAAACTTGCGAAAGGAATTGAAAAGTAATGATAGCTACTTTAAACGGAAAACTGATTATAAAAGAGTTAAATTATGTTGTTGTTGAATGCGGCGGCGTGGGTTTAAAATGCTTTGTAACCCAAAACACACATGCTACCATTGGAAACATTGGTGATAGTGTATTTTTGCACACCTATCTTGCTGTGCGCGAGGATGCGCTTGATCTTTATGGTTTTACTGATAGCGCTGAGCTTGAGACCTTTAAACTTATAACCTCTGTAAGCGGAGTCGGCTCTAAAATAGGTCTTGCTATTCTTTCGGAGTTTACAGCAGATAAAATTATGCTTTATATTGCAAGTGGTGATTCAAAATCACTAACTGCCGCCTCGGGAGTAGGTATAAAGCTTGCGCAACGCATTGTGCTTGAACTTAAGGACAAGGTTGGCAGTATTTCTACAGGTGATATGAGTATTGATGTCAAGGCTGTCGGTAATGCGACATCGCATAGTGCAACGCGTGAAGCTATTGAGGCGTTAGTTTCTCTTGGTTATACACAAAGCGAAGCATCTTTAGCGGTCGGCAGACTTGACCCAACGCTAGATACAAATGAGCTTATAAAACAGGCGCTAAAATCACTTGCAAGGGGGCTTTAATCTATGATAGAACAAGAAATGGATTTTGAAAACCGCATTGTATCACCTGAATACACTGCGAGTGATGATGACACCGAGCTGTCCCTTCGCCCTAAAACACTTGATGACTATATTGGTCAGGACAAGGCAAAAGACAATTTAAGTATTTATATTAAGGCGGCCCGTCAGCGCAAAGAGTCATTGGACCACGTGTTATTATACGGCCCTCCGGGACTTGGTAAAACGACCCTTTCGGGCATTATCGCTCGTGAAATGGGGGTTAATCTGCGTGTGACATCGGGTCCCGCCATCGAAAAGCAAGGAGATTTGGTTGCAATACTTACTTCGCTTAACGAGGGAGATGTGTTGTTTATAGACGAAATCCACCGACTTTCACGAAATGTTGAAGAGATTTTGTATCCCGCTATGGAGGATTTTTCGCTTGATATAATTTTGGGTAAGGGTCCATCTGCACGATCTATTAGACTTGACGTGCCGCACTTTACGCTTGTAGGTGCTACAACCCGTTCGGGTCAGCTTACAGCACCGCTTCGTGACCGTTTTGGTGTGTTATTGCGACTTGAGCTTTACACACCCGAACAGTTAGGTCAGATTGTTAAACGCTCTGCGGGCATCTTGGGTATACCAATTGATAATGAAGGTGCTCTAGAGATTGCGTCACGCTCACGCGGAACACCGCGTATTGCAAATCGATTACTTAAGCGTGTGCGCGATATTGCCGAGATTGAATTTGACGGCGAAATTGATGTCAAGGTAGCGCAGTCGGCATTAGCGAGATTTGAAATAGATGAGCTTGGTCTTGATGATTTTGACCGCAAGATGCTTACGGCTATTATAACCCACTATGGCGGCGGTCCCGTTGGTCTTGATACCTTGGCGGCGGCCGTAGGTGAAGAAGCTATCACTATTGAGGACGTTTATGAGCCGTATTTGATGCAAATAGGTTTTTTAACACGCACTCCGCGTGGCAGATGTGTGACGCAGGCTGCGTATGAACATTTAGGAATAAAAAGCAATAACACACAACAATCACTTTTATAAAGGATTTTTAAATGAGAACTTTTGAAAATTTTAATGATTATGAGTTAATTGACGCTGACAACGGCGAGCGACTCGAACGTTGGGGAGATATTATATTAATCAGACCTGACCCTCAGATAATATGGAATGAGGGCCATCGGGACGAGCGTTGGAAAAGTGCGCACGCGGTTTATCACCGTTCAAACAGCGGCGGAGGTTATTGGGAAACCTTAAAAAAGGTGCCTGATGTATGGAGCATTAGGTATAACGATCTTACATTCCGCTTAAAGCCTATGGGCTTTAAGCACACAGGACTTTTTCCCGAGCAGGCGGTCAATTGGTCTTTGGCTCAAAAACTTATAAAAGAGGCTGACCGAGGGATTTCGGTTTTAAATCTTTTTGCATATACGGGTGGCGCTACAGTCGCTTGCCTTAAAGCAGGAGCCAAGGTAACACACGTGGATGCGTCAAAAGGAATGGTCGGCTGGGCCAAGGAAAATGCTGTAGCATCCGGTGTTGCAGACAGACAGGTGCGTTGGCTTGTTGACGATTGTATGAAATTTGTAAAACGTGAAATCAGACGCGGTAACAAATATGATGCTATTATTATGGACCCGCCCTCTTACGGCAGAGGACCAAATGGCGAGGTCTGGAAGTTGGAACAACAGCTTTCGGAATTGCTTACGGATGTAGGTAAAATATTAAGTGAAGATCCATTGTTTTTCTTTCTTAATTCATACACCGGCGGTCTTTCACCTACAATTCTTAACTATATGGTCAAAAGCTGTATAGCGCCCAAAAATGTTGGTACTGTATTTACCGAAGAAATCGGTATAAAGGTTACAAAACGAAATGTTATTCTGCCTTGCGGAAATACTACGATCTGGACAAAGTAAATGGATAATATAATTGAAGTAAAAAATATTACATTTGAATATGAAGACGACACCCAAAAGGATACTGTTTTAAAAGAATTCAGTCTTGATATTAAACGCGGTAGTTTTACCGTTATTCTGGGTCATAACGGTTCGGGCAAATCAACACTTGCAAAGCTGCTTAACGGGCTGTACAAGCCAACAAACGGAGAAATTATGGTTGATGGTTTTTCCACATCGGACGAGGAACTCGAAATTGAAATCAAGCGCCGAGTAGGTCTTGTTTTCCAAAATCCCGATAATCAGCTTGTTGCATCTATTGTTGAAGAGGATGTGGCTTTTGGACCCGAAAATTTAGGACATATGCCCGATGCTATTCGCGCAGAGGTAGACGAAGCATTAAAGGCTGTTGGTATGTATGAGTTTCGTAAATCAACACCACACAGGCTTTCGGGCGGTCAGAAGCAGCGCATTGCAATTGCTGGAATTTTAGCGATGAAACCAGATTGCATTGTGCTTGATGAGCCAACCGCTATGCTTGACCCAAAGGGTAGGGAAGAAATTATCTCTACTATCAAGAAACTCAATCACGAAAACGGTATTACGGTTGTGCTGATAACTCACTTTATGGAAGAAGCGGTCGATGCCGACCGTGTAATTGTTATGGATAGCGGTAAAATTGTTGCCGACTCTACACCAAAAGATATTTTCAGCAATATTAAGCTGCTTAAGGATGTGGGACTTGATGTTCCGCAAACAACAGAATTGCTTTACCGCTTAAAGCAGGGCGGTATGAATGTTTCAACAGATGTTATTTCTATAGAAGAATCAGCACAAAAAATTTACGATGCGATTCATTTGGAGGAAATTTAATTGTCTATTCTTGAGGTTAAAAATTTAACTCATACCTATGACGGTAATACACCCTTTGTGCATGATGCGGTTAAAAATGTTAATTTCCATATCGAAAAGGGCGAAATTATTGGAATAATCGGTCATACAGGCTCGGGCAAATCTACACTTGTTCAGCACCTTAACGGGCTGTTAAAGGCGACAAGCGGCGAGGTTTTATTGGACGGTAAAAATATTTGGGACGACCCTAAAAAAATACGTTCTATTCGCTCGCGTGTGGGTCTTGTATTTCAGTATCCCGAGTATCAGTTGTTTGAGGATACTGTTTATAAAGATATCGCATTCGGTCCTAAAAATATGGGACTTTCTGAGCAGGAAATTACAAAACGTATTTCTGAAATTTCCGAGCTTGTTGGTATAAAAACCGAATATCTTGACAAATCTCCGTTTGATTTATCAGGCGGTGAAAAACGTCGCGTTGCAATCGCGGGTGTTATGGCAATGCAACCTGAAATTATTGTATTTGACGAACCCGTTGCAGGTCTTGACCCTCGAGGTCGCACCGATGTTATTAAAATGATTTCTGATTACCGCAACAAATATAACGCCACTGTGCTTATCATTTCGCACAATATGGAGGATATGGCGCTTATTGCCGACAAGCTTATTGTAATGAATAAGGGCGAAATGGTTTTGTTTGATAAAACAGAAAGTGTGTTTAAAGAATACGAGCTTTTAAAAAGCATAGGTCTTAATGTGCCTATGGTGACACAGGTTATGCTTTCTTTAAAGGAAAAAGGAATTGCAGTTCCCGATAATATTTTCACAGTAGACAGCGCTGTGGATTATCTTCTTGAATTTGTAAAAGGAGGTAATCAAAATGCTTAAAGACATTACCTTTGGTCAGTATTTTGAAAGTAATTCTTTTGTTCACGGTCTTGACCCAAGAGCAAAACTGTTGTTGCTTGTTGCAATAATTGTATTTATTTTTGTGGCGCAAAACGCCGTAGCATTAGCCTTAGTGGCTGTGCTTATACTTTTTAGTATGTTGCTTTCAAAGGTTCCGCTTAAAATGTATTTAAAAAATTTAAAGGCGGTATTACCGATAATCATTTTTACAATGGTTATAAATCTGTTTTATAATGCTTCAGGCGATGTGTTGCTGTCTTTTTGGAAACTTACAATAACAACGGGCTCTTTGTATCGTGCTATATATATGGCGGCACGTATTTTACTGCTTATTGTTGCAAGCGCAGAGCTGACCTACACAACAACACCGAATGATTTAACCGATGCTATTGAAAAATTGCTTTCACCGTTGCGTTTTGTTGGTCTTAAAAATGCGGTGCATACGCTCGCTATGATGATGACGATTGCGCTTAGATTTATACCCACGCTTATTGAAGAAACGCAAAAGATTATGAACGCGCAAAAAGCGCGCGGTGCCGATCTTGAAAACGGCAAACTTCTCGAACGAATAAAGGCGCTGATACCTATTTTAATACCATTGCTTGTATCATCGGTCCGTCGCGCTTACGAGCTTGCCGAAGCAATGGAATGCCGTTGTTATAACGGAGGCGAGGGCAGACAGCGTATGAAGCAGTTAAAATATAAATTAAACGATTTTGCGGCTTTTGTTGTAACAATTATCGTTTGTGCGTGCGTTATTGGTATTAATATAATTTTGTAATTTTGGGAGTTATTTATGAAAAGAATGCTGCTGACAATTTCATATGACGGTACAGCCTATCACGGTTGGCAGGTGCAGCCAAACGGAATTACCGTGCAGCAGACCATGCAGGATGCTCTCGAAAAATTGTTAGGTGAAAGGCCTGCCGTTACAGGCTGTAGCCGCACCGATGCGGGTGTTCATGCGCGTAAGTTTACCTGTCATATTGATTGCAAAGAAAAATTCCCCGAAAATGCGTTTTTAAAAGGATTAAATTCTTTATTGCCAAATGACATTGCTGTAATTGATTGTCGTGAGGTAGCGTCCGATTTCCACGCAAGATATAATGCGAAGGGCAAAAAATATATTTATTCGATGTACACAGGAGCTCAAAATCCTTTTGATTCACGATATATGTTACATCTAGAAAACTTGCCCGATATTTCTTTAATGAATGAATTTTGTAAGGGTATTATTGGCACGCACGATTTTGCGGGTTTTTCCTGTTCGAAAAGGACTGTCGAAGATACCGTCAGAACAATTACGGAATGTTGCGTAAAAAAAGACGGTAACAAGATTTATTTTGAAATAAGGGGTAACGGATTTTTATATAATATGGTACGCATACTTGCGGGTACGGCGTTAGCGGTTGGTCAGAAAAGATTACGTGCTGACTGTTATAACGATGTTTTTAAAGATAACGACCGCAGTAAAGCGGGGGATACTATGCCTGCTTTTGCGCTGATGTTGCAAGAGGTTTATTATTAACTGTCAATCAGAGGGGTGGTGCTGTAAATGCCTGATTATAGGAGAAAAAAAGTAAACAAATTTTCAAAACGAAAAAAAAGCCGTGTTGATACCGAAAGCACAATTACAATGACTAATAAAAAACAAAAAAATATAGGTGTTGTGCCTGAAAATGATATCAAGGTGGTGCGCGGCACAAAATATAAAAGAAAGCAAAAAATTAGTTTCTTTGCAACGGTTATTGTTGTGATTTGCGTAGTGTGTGTATTTTTATCAATGCTGCTTCCGGGCGGGCTGTATGAAAATATTATAAATTACACTTCGCTTATTGGAGGCGGCAGTTATCCTATCAGCATTTCAGGCAGCGACCTTCTTAATACGGTTTCGTGTGGTTCGTATTATTATGTACTTACCGACACAAATCTTGCCGCCTATTCTAATTCGGGCAAAATTGTTTTTGACGAGCTTCACGGTTTCTCAAATCCTATAATTTCGGTGTCGGATACACGTGTCCTTGTGTATGATCAAGGTGGAAAAACGGCCTATATTTATAATTTAGGCGGAAAAATTCATACACTGACTACAGAAAAGGAAATTATAACCGCCTGCATTTCAACAAACGGTATGGTTGCTGTCGCAACACATTCTGATAGCTATACTTCTGTTGCTACTGTATATGACAAAAATTTAAAACAATTATTTACCTATAACTCGGCGAAGGATATAATAAATAATGTTCTCATAAATACGTCCGGTAAAAAAATGGCTGTCTCCACACTCGGTGTTGTGTCGGGTCAGTATAGCTCAAAACTTTTAGTTTTTAATTTTGAGTCTGCCAATCCTTTGCATACTGCTGACCTTGGAAGTTCGCCTGCGTTGTCACTTGTAAACACGGGTAAAGGAATTTCGATAATATGCGAGGATGCGTACAAATTCTTACACTGGTCCAAATTCACTTCTAATGAGGTTACGGCATCTGGGAAGATACACACCTTCAGAGGTACTAAAAACGGTGTTTTGCTAACCTTTAATCTGGCTAACAACCGAAGCGATAATACTGTTGTCTTGATTTCTAAAAAGGGCGAAAAGCTTTCAGAATTCAAGATACAAAGGGCAATAGGAGACATTCAATATAGCAACGGTCGCATATATTTTATAAGTGATACAGTAATTAACATTCTTGATAAAAACGGTAACCTGTTAAGATATGGAGATTGCAGTTACGGTGTTCAGAAGTTTGTGGTAACAGCTGCAAATTCGATTGCCACCGTTTCGGATAGTGAAATTAATAAAATCAATATTGAAAAAGGAGATAAGTAATATGTCATATATCTTAGATGGTATTATTATTTTAATTGTTTTATTGGGAGTTTTCATCTCGGCAAAAAAAGGCTTTGTGCGTACATTGATTGAGGTTGCAGGCTTTGTTGCCGCAATTGTTGTTGCGTTTACATTAAGTTCACCATTAGCAGGTGCTGCATATGATAAACTTATAGAGCCGTCTGTTATTAAGACGGTAGAATCTGTTGTAACAGACAGTGCAGAAAATGCTACCACAGCGGTGGATACGGTTTGGAATAAAATGCCAGGTTTTATTACCGAAAGCAGCTTCTTTAACCTGTCTAAAGATAACGTTACTGCCACTGTTCAAAGTCAGGCCGCAAACGAGGGTGCAAGGTTGGCACAAACAGTTTCCGACTCGTTTGTTGAACCCGCTGTTACAAAATTACTTTCGGTTCTTATTTCGGTTGTATTGGTTGTTGTATTGCTCTTTGTAGTAAAAATACTTGCGAAGTACTTAAATAAATTATTTAGCTTCAGTGTTGTAGGCGATATCAACAAAACCTTGGGCGGATTGTTGGGTCTTGTAAAGGGCGTTGCCATAGCGGTGATATTCTGTTTGGTAATAAGTCTTATTTTGTCGTTTACCAAAAACGGATTTTTAATTTTTACATACGATGCAATAAATTCTTCGTATATTTTTAAGTTTTTAATGGGATTTTCTCCCTTTTTATAATGGTTATAATTTGTTATAACAGCAATCCAAGGAGTTCTAATAAAAATGAAATTATGTTCAAAATGCAAAAAAAGACCTGCGGTGGTCTTTATGTCTAATCCGCTTAATCCAAATGCAGAGGCAGAAGGTTTATGCCTTATGTGTGCTAAAGAACTTGGACTTAAGCCTGTTGACGATATGCTTAAAAGTATGAATATATCTGATGAAGATATTGAAATGATGAGCAATCAGTTTTTAGAGGCAGTATCTGCGGACGATATGGAGCTTGATGACGAAGCCTTAAACGATGGGACTTTTGATTTAGGTACTGCTCCTGCGATACCGTTCCTTAAAAATCTGTTTGGCGGCGCAAAAGACGGTAATACTGAAAATGTAAAGCAGGGTCAAACAAAAGGCGAAAAGCCCAAAAAGAAAAAACGCTTTTTGGACCAGTATTGCAATAATTTAACACTTCGAGCAAGAGAAGGTAAGCTTGATACAGTTATCGGTCGTGACCGCGAGCTTGACCGTATGCTCCAGATACTTTCACGCCGTTCTAAAAACAATCCCTGTCTTATAGGGGAACCGGGTGTTGGTAAAACCGCCATTGTTGAAGGTCTTGCTATAAAAATAGTCAACGGTACCGCGCCTGCGCGACTGCTTGACAAAGAGATACTTTTGCTTGACCTTACTTCGCTTGTAGCGGGAACCCAGTTCCGTGGTCAGTTTGAAAGCCGTGTCAAAGGCCTTATTGAAGAGGTAAAGGATGCGGGAAATATCATCCTTTTTATTGATGAAATTCATAACCTTGTTGGTGCCGGTGATTCTGCCGAGGGTTCAATGAACGCTGCAAACATATTAAAGCCTGCGCTCTCACGTGGTGAAATTCAGGTTATAGGTGCTACAACCTTTAAAGAATATCGTAAATATATAGAAAAAGACGCCGCGCTTGAAAGAAGATTTCAGCCCATTACGGTCGAGGAACCATCAATTGCCGAAGCAGTTAATGTTATGCTTGGTATAAAGCCTTATTACGAGGGTTATCACACCGTGGTTATACCCGACAGCGTGGTTGAAAAGGCTGTTTATCTTTCGGAGCGTTACGTAACCGATCGCTTCTTGCCCGATAAAGCAATTGATTTGCTTGATGAAGCCTGCGCTTGCGCAAGCCTTGAAAATAAAGCTATCGATGAGCTTTATATTGCTAATAAAAAGGTTGCTGAATTTTCAAAGCAGTTGGATGAGCTTGCTGCAGAGGTTGAAAATCCCGATTACGAAAAGCAGGCAATGTTAAAATCAAGTCTTGAACAGTATAGGAATAAGGCTGACAGCCTGTGTGAAGCCGCTGCAAACAACACCGTTACCGAGCGACATCTTGCCACAGTAATTGAAATGTGGACAGGTATACCCGCGTCCAAGATTGAAGAGAACGAGCTTAGCAAGCTTGCCCGACTTGAAGACAAGCTTAATGAGTGTATTATAGGACAGCATGATGCTACCCATCTTGTAGCAAATGCTGTTAAGCGTTCGCGTGTTAAGACAAGCGCTTTGCGCAGACCTGCATCGTTTATATTTGTAGGTCCTACAGGTGTTGGTAAGACTGCGCTTGTCAAGGCGCTTTCAGAGCAGCTTTTTGATACACCTGAAACCTTTATTCGACTCGATATGTCCGAGTTTATGGAAAAACACTCAGTATCACGTCTTATTGGCGCTCCTCCCGGATATGTCGGTTATGACGAGGCAGGTCAGCTTACCGAAAAGGTACGCCGTAAGCCGTATTCTGTAATTCTTGTTGACGAAATTGAAAAGGCTCACCCCGATGTGCTTAATATACTGTTACAGATTCTTGACGAGGGCAGGGTAACCGATGCTCACGGCAGAACGGTTAATTTTGAAAACACCATTATTGTTATGACGTCCAATGCCGGAAGTGAAAAAAGTGAAAATCTTTTGGGATTCGGTAAAACAGTAGCCGACGCTTCAAAGGAAAAGGCAATGAAGGCGCTTAGGGAATTTTTGCGTCCTGAATTTATTGCCCGTGTTGATGAAATTGTTGTGTTTAACCCACTGTCTGATGAATCATTGCAAAAAATTGCTGAAATAATGCTTAAGGAATTGACAGTCGCTTTACATGAGCGCAATGTTAAATTTGCGTTTGATAACGGAGTTTCGAGATACATTGCACAAAAATGTGACGGAACCAAAACCGGAGCGCGCGAATTACGAAATATTATCCGCCGCGAAATAGAAACCCCGGTTGTTGATATGATTATATCCAACAATGCAGTTGCTGCAATAACGGCTACAGTATCTGACGATTCTTTAATTTTAAGAACCAAGTAGTGAATATAATATGAAAAATTACAGATATCAGCTACACTGTCATACAAAGCCTTGTAGCGCCTGCGCTTCTATGACCCCGTCAGAATTAATTGACGGTCTTGTAGCCGGTGGTTATAATGGTTGTGTTATTACTAATCATTTTTATAAAGGTAACAGCGGTATAGACCGAAAATTGTCGTGGAATGAGTTTGTAGCGCAATATGAGAAAGATTATTGCGAGTGCAAGAAGTTAGCAAAAAACCGCGATTTAGACATTATTTTCGGGATTGAAGAGGGTGTGGGAGACGGCTTAGAGATTTTATGTTATGGTATTACACCGCAGTTTTTATATGATAATCCTCAGCTTCAATTGGATCATTCTGTAGAAACCTGGTATAAAGTGTTAAACCAATATGGCGCACTGTGTATACAAGCTCATCCTTTCAGAGACAGGGCGTATATTACTAATCCACGCTTATTACCGCTTGAATTTATTGATGGTATTGAGGTATTCAATTATTTTAACCAACCGCAAAACAATGTTTTGGCAGAAGAGTTTGCAAAAAAACACCCCGACTTAATATTAACGTCGGGTGCAGATGCCCATTCGGGTGATTCAATGTGTAAAGCGGGTATCGAAACGCAGACACGCATTACCGACGAAAAGCAGCTCGTAAATATTTTAAAAACAGGAAATTACACACTGATAAAATGAATTATTATAAATGGATTAATAAAAGCGCATCTTCATTAGCAGGTAGGGTGGTTGCTGTATCCGGTGCCACGGGCGGTATAGGTACGGCTCTTTGTGATTATCTGGCTTATCTTGGTGCCAACCTTATCTGCCTTGACAGAAACCCCGACAAATCAAATCGGCTTATTGCCGATTTGAAGTTAAAATATCCCAATTTATCTGCAAAGCACATTACTGTTGACCTTGAAAATTTTGAACAGGTTTCTGCCGTAGCAGAGCAGTTAAAGAAATCGGATATTGATTGTCTTGTACTTAATGCGGGTGCATATAAAATTCCACGACATAAATGTGATACGGGATATGATAATGTTTTTCAAATTAATTTTGTATCACCGTACTATTTAGCACGAGAGCTTATGCCGCATATCAAAGCGCGTGGCGGTAGGTTGGTGGCGGTCAGCAGCATCGCCCACAACTATTCTAAAATTAATATTGATGATATAGATTTTTCTTGTGTTAAGTTGTCAAGCAAGGTCTATGGCAACGCGAAGCGTTTTTTAACATTTGCGTTATACAGTTTGTTTGATAATGATAAAACACTCTCGGTAGTTCATCCAGGCATTACGCTTACCAATATCACGGCACACTATCCTAAACTTATTTTTGCGGTAATTAAACATCCTATGAGAATTATATTTATGAGTCCCCAAAAAGCCGCCCTTTGTGTGTTGAGTGGTATTTTTAGCGGTTGCAAGCAAAACCAATGGATTGGTCCGCGCATTTTTAATGTTTGGGGACTGCCCAAGAAGCAACACCTTAACACCTGTACAACTACAGAATGCAGTCAGATTGAAAAGGTAGCTGACAATATATACAGGAACATAAAAAAGGGTGAAATTATATGTTAAACTATGCAACAATTGGTACCAGCTTTATTGCAGAACAGTTTGTTACCGGAGCAAACGCCACAGGCATACTAACACTGGCTGCTGTATATTCTCGAAAATTGGAAACAGGTACTGCATTTGCGCAAAAATTTGGTTGCAACAAAGTATATACCTCTTTGCAGCAGCTTGCTGATGACGGCGAAATAGATGCGGTTTATGTGGCTTCTCCTAATATTTTTCACTCAGGTCAAAGCGAGTTTTTGTTAAAGGCAGGCAAGCATGTTATATGCGAAAAGCCAATCGCTACGTCTGCCGCTGAATACAAACGACTGAAAGCACTTGCTGACAAAAAAGGTCTTATTTACATAGAGGCGATAATTCCTATCTACAATCCAAGCCGTGCGCGTATAAAAAGTGCAATTGGCAAGATAGGTAACATTGCTATGGCAAAAATTGACTATTGTCAGCGCTCGTCACGTTACGATCAATTTATGATGGGTGAGAGTGTTAATATTTTTGATATGTCGTTACATGCGGGGGCACTTATGGATTTAGGTGTTTATTGTGTTTATGCGGCAGTTGATTTATTTGGTATGCCAAATGAAATACAGGCATCAGCATCTTTTTTAAAAAACGGCGCAGACGGCAGCGGCGTTGCTGTTTTTAAGTATGATAAATTTTCAGCCGTTCTTACCTACAGCAAAACGGGGCAAAGTATAGCTCCCACCGAAATTGTGGGGGATAGCGGTTCGGTTATAATGGAAAAGGCAGTTTACTATCAGGACGCATATCTTGTAAAGGATAATAAAAAAACGCTGTTGTTTGATGCTGTGACAAAGGAAACCCTTATGGGCTATGAGGCGGCAACATTTTGTGATTTTATAAAAGGTAAGCGGATTGACGAATATATAAATAACAGCACAATTTGTATGAAGGTTCACAGTTGTATGGACACCATTAAACAAAAGGCAAATATAATTTATAAGTAATTAGTGTGGGAGTTAAAACTGAGAGTTTTAACTCCTATATTAATTTTTGTGTCTAAAACCTGCATAAATAGGAGGTTTCTACCTGTGGTAGAGTTATAAATATTTTCAGTATAGTTACTCTACTGCTTAGTAGATTGTATTTTTATATAGATTATTAATATAATGATTGCGTTGTATTACTTAACAAAACTTAAACTTCAAAGGAGAAGATTTAAATGAGAGATTATGTGATTTTTGCCGATTCAGCATGTGATATATCGTGTGATTTGCTGAATGAGTGGGGAGTAAAATATTGTAGCCTTACTTTAGTATTCAGTGGTGATTCGAAAGAATATTCCGACCACGAAATTCCGGCATCCGAATTTTATAACCGTATGAGAGCTGGAGCACAACCAAAAACCTCCGCCGCTAATATGGGTAAGTTTTGTGATGCCTTTGAGACTATTGTAAAAGACGGTTTTGATATTATGTATTTAGCTTTTTCATCAGGTCTTTCTGCCACATGCAATTTTGCGCGCGAAGCTGCAGATGAAATTATGAGTCAGTACGAGGGTAGCAAAATCACAGTTGTTGATTCACTTTGCGCATCTGCCGGATATGGTCTGCTTGTAAAACTCTTGGTTGACAAGAAAAATGCGGGTATGCCAATGGATGAACTTGCTGATTATGCACAAAACACAAAACTTAATGTTTGCCATTGGTTTACGGTCGATGACCTTAAATATTTGAAGGCGGGCGGCAGAATAAGCGCGACAACAGCACTTTTGGGCGGTATGCTTAACATCAAGCCCGTTATGAAAATGGACAATAACGGTAAATTGATTAGCGTTTCAAAGGTGCGAGGCAGACGTGCGGCACTTAGAGCAATTGCCGATATATATGCCGAGACAGCAATTGACAAAAAAGACGGTATTGTGTACATTTCTCACGGTGACTGCATTGACGATGCTAATGCCCTTGCTGATATGATAAAGGAAAATAGTGGCGTTACGGTACAACTTATAACAAACGTGGGACCCGTAATCGGTTCACATTCAGGACCGGGAACACTTGCCTTGTTTTTCCTTGCAAACGAAAGATAATCAATATAGAATTAAATTAATTTTAAATGAGTCGTCTGCGTTTAGTGTGACGGCTCATTGTTTTGGGTTGTAAAATAGGTTGGTGTTGTGTATAATGATTTTTAGGAGGGATTCTTATGGATTGTTCTACGGTTACCAATAGCAGAATAAAATCGGTGCTTAATTATAAAAATCCTACCTTTTGGGTGATTATAGCGGCTGTGGTTTTGAGCATTATCGTAGCGGTTTGCTTTATGACGAATCCTGCGGGAACAAAAATTAGCAATTTAAAAGACGGTATCGACTATAATGATATTTTAAGTGATGTTGATGAGCTTACGGTTATGGTGGATGAAAATCAATATTTGATTATATACGATACAGACATAATCAAAATAATAGAGCAATTTAACAAGGTAAGAGTTAAGGGTGAACCAGTTTTACATAATGATGACAATGCACCTGATATGACTAACCGTATCAATATAGGTGGTTACTCGCTTTGCTTTAGCAAGGATTTTGGTGAGTTTTGCGGATATTGGCGGCCTAGCAGTGCATATCCAAAATCATATAAGGTGTCAAATCCAAAGACTGCGGAAAAACTTTTTGATATAGCTACAAGCATCAGCAAGCCAAATGTTGACGCCAAAGGCAAATCAATTTTGACAGTAGTAGATTTGCAATACAGTAGTGCCGTGCAAGGTATATCGGTAACATTGAAGGATTATAATCTTATTTCTAATGAGCCGTATATAGAGTTTGAGTATACAAATGAGTGGAACACAGACTTTGCCGTAGGTGGCGACTTTAATCTTTTTTATTATCAAGACGGTGAAAAGATAAGCTGTGAGCCTAAAAAATCGGGTTGGATTGCTTCTCCAAAAGACCCAGAATCAGCAATAAATTTAAAAGCAAATGAAACAAAGACATACAAATATAACCTAAAGGGCTATGACCTATCGCGAGTAGGCTCTTATAGGTTTGAGTCGAATGTATGGATTGAGTTTAAACTTAAAAAGCAAGATAAGTAAAATAAATAAAGCACCTACCAAACGGTAGGTGCTTAAATTTTTAATTACGATTATTCAGCGTTGTACTTCTTACGAGCTACATAGCTGGTGTGGAGGTCGTGGTGAGCCTTGTGGCCGCCAAAACCGTCGTACCATTCGCTGTAAAGAGCCTTTACAACAGGTGACTCGTGTGACTTACGAATAGCGCTTGCAGCGTCAGCGTCGTAGAGTGCCTTTGCACGAACAGCCTTCAAATCAACTGTGTCACGAACTGACTGTGGTTGAATTGGCTGACCGCCGCCGTTTACGCAACCGCCGGGGCATCCCATAATTTCAACAAAAGTCCAACCGTCTGGATTGCCTGCCTTCATCTTGTCCATAACAACCTTTGCAGCAGCAGCGCCAGACGCTACAGCTACCTTAACTTCCATATCGCCAAGCTTTGCAGTAGCTTGTTTAAGTCCCATTGTACCACGAACTGCAGTGTAGTCAACGTCAGCGTTGTCTTTACCGCTAATCCAGTCGTTAGCTGTACGTAAAGCTGCTTCCATAACACCGC
>JAZSBS010000014.1:0-3883 GCA_045602525.1 Acutalibacteraceae bacterium | reverse complement strand
TAATTCTTCCGCCGTTTCAATTAAATGCGTATTAGCACAAAGTGAAGCACAAACATCGAAAAGTTTTGCTGTGTTTGAACTGTGTCTGCCGCCAATAACAACCATAAGATCATTGACTGCCGCAAGTTCTTGCGCCTCGCTTTGCCGAGTTGACGTAGCACTACATATTGTATCAAAAATTTTTGCATTTGTACATACTTTTTTTAAAAAAATTTGCGCAAAATCCCATTTTTTTGCATTAAAAGTGGTCTGCGACACCACTGAAATAGACTTTTCTTTGAGATCGGGATGATTTTCAAACAAATTTTCAAGTTTTTCTACCGAGTCGAAAACATAATAATCACCCATACAATGACCTATTATGCCTATAACCTCGTGATGCACCTCATCGCCTGCAATTAAAATTGTATCACCAAGCGAAGATTGTTCGGCTACTATTTTATGTATCTTTGCTACAAAGGGGCAGGTGGCATCACACACCTTTACCCCTGTTTTTTCAGCAGACTCATATACTGCTTTACCTACACCGTGCGAACGGATAACAAGCGTTTCGTCATTCTTTGCCTCGTCGGGTGCAGTTACCACACGTACACCTTTTTTCGTAAGTTCATCTACCATCTGGCTGTTATGAATTATTGGTCCCAGTGTGCAAACCTTTGCTCCACTGTCAACCAAATCATATACCATTTGTACCGCGCGATTCACGCCAAAGCAAAAACCTGCGGTTTTAGCAAGTGTTATTTTCAATTTAACTTTTCCTTTATAATTTTAATAAGATTATCTATTGACTCCTGCAATGTGTTGCCCGTTGTATCAAACATTATTGAATCGTGGGCGGGTTTTAGCGGAGCTATCTCACGGTGAGAGTCATTATAGTCACGGGTTTCGATATCCCTGTAAATATCATCATAATTTACATCCATACCTTTTTCTTTTAATTCCTTATAACGTCGGGTTGCGCGCTCCTGTACAGAAGCAGTTACAAAAAATTTAAGAGTGGCATTTGGAAGTACCACCGTGCCTATATCTCTGCCGTCCATCAGCACATTGTTTTCACGAGCCAATTTACGTTGCATTTCGAGTAAGAAAGCGCGCACAGGCGGTTTTGCCGATACAGCAGATGCCATCATAGAAGCCTCGGGTGTTCTGATTGCATCAGATACATCCTCACCGTTTAAAAACACGTGTTGTGTGCCGTCAATAAACTTAATATCTACCTCAATTGTTTTAAGGATTGCCCCAATATCACAGTTAAGTTCGGTATCGTAACCCTCACGCATAAATTTAAGACCAACTGTGCGATAAAGCGCACCTGTGTCTACGTAAATAAAACCAAGTTCTTTCGCGGCACCCTTTGCCACCGTGCTTTTGCCTGCACCTGCAGGTCCGTCTAATGCAATAGAAATCATAATTAATTATTCCTTTCATATTTTGCCGCACTTTCCCCCGCTAAAAAGCCGGTTGAGAATGCTATCTGTAGATTAAATCCGCCTGTGTAGGCGTCAACGTCGATTACCTCGCCCGCAAGGAAAAGTCCGCCTATAAGCTTTGACATCATAGTAGCAGGGTCAATTTCTTTTACACTAATGCCGCCGCTTGTAATAATCGCTTCTTCTATGGGTCTAAAGCCTGTAACGTTAAGTCTAAAGTGCTTTATAGCATTTATAAGCGACTGTCGCTCTTCGCGACTAATTTGATTAACCTTGGTATGTGGATTTATTCCCGACATATTTATTATAACCGGAATTATGCTTTTTGGTAAAAGTTTATCTAAAGAATTTGCAAAATCGCGGTTGAGTGATTCCTCAAAATCACGAAGCAGGCGTTTATCAAGTTGGCTTTCATCAAGCGCGGGCTTTAAATCTATTTCAGCATAATACTCTTTTTTGCCCATATACCGTAGGTGCGCCGAGGCTGACAACGTCAGAGGTCCCGATATACCCGTATGGGTAAACAGCATTTCGCCCATTTCTTTATAAAGTGGTTTTTTCTTGGAAGTTTCAAAAACTGAAAGTGTTACATTTTTAAGCGAAAGACCTGCAAGGCGGGTGCAAAAGCCCTCGTGACATTCAAGTCCCACCAACGATGGTGTAAGCTCGGTCACCGTGTGACCTAAAGATTTTGCCATTCGGTATCCGTCACCCGTAGAGCCCGTCAGCGGATATGACATACCGCCTGTGGCAAGTATTACGCAGTCAGCGTCAATTATCTTACCGTCAGCAAGTTTTACCGCAGTAACTTGACCGTTTGGCGCGATTATAGACTCTGCCGTGCCCTCAATAATACTGCATTTCTTTTGCACGGCTTTTGTCATCGCATCAACAATATCGACCGCCTTATCCGATACGGGAAATACGCGATTACCGCGCTCGATTTTAAGAGGCACATCAAGAGCTTCAAAAAAATGCATTGTATCAGTCGCACCAAAATTGTTAAAAGCCGAGTACAAAAATTTGCCGTTTTTTGGTGTGTTCGCAATAAGTGTGTTCATATCACAATTGTTTGTAACATTACATCTGCCCTTGCCCGTTATCATAACCTTGCGTGCAGGTCGGGAATTTTTTTCAATAACGGTTATATTATACAGCTGATTTTCTATCTTGTTTGCCGCCGATACTGCCGCCATAAGACCGGCAGCGCCGCCACCGATAATAACTATTTTTTTCATTCCCTCACCTACTTTCGCATAACAAATTAATTTTACACTAAAAACCGCAAAATGTAAACAACAAAATACGAACAACCAATGGTTGCCCGTATTTGTTTTTATTCATCGCGCAAAAGCAAAATCTTAAACATTAATCTCATCTATTGTAGCTTGCAGTTTTTCAACACAAGACTTACATACTGTTTGATTTTCAAACTTTATGCAACCGTCCTCCGCATTACAGAAAATACATGTGGGCTTGTGCTTTTTCAGCACGATGCAATCGTCTTGCATATAAATTTCAAATTCATCAACACCCTCACGCATATCAAGAAATTTTCTTATCTCTTTTGGGATTACTACCCGACCCATATTGTCAAGTCCACGGATAATGCCTGTTTCTTTCATATGTATTACCCCTATTCAACGGTCCAGTCAATCGGCATCTGACCGCTTGATATTAATATCTCATTTGCCTTAGAAAAATGCTTACACCCAAAAAATCCGTTATATGCAGATAGTGGACTTGGATGCACGGTAATAAGCTTTTTGTGTATGGGATTTTTTATAATCTCTGCCTTTTTACGCGCATTAGCACCCCACAGCAAAAAGACTACGGGTGTTTTCTTTTTGTCAAGTTCAGCGATAACCCTATCGGTAAAGTTTTCCCAACCCATACCTTTATGACTGTTGGGATTTGCCTCGCGTACGGTAAGCACAGCGTTAAGCATTAGAACACCTTGACGCGCCCAAGAGGTCAGTTCGCCATGATTCGGTATAGCAAAACCTATATCATCGTGTAACTCTTTATAAATGTTTTTAAGTGAAGGTGGTGGCTCGATACCTTTTTTTACAGAAAAACAAAGTCCGTGCGCCTGACCCGCACCATGATATGGGTCCTGACCTATGATTACAACCTTTGTATTTTCAAAGGAAGTGTATTTAAGAGCGTTAAAAATATCGTACATACTGGGGAATATGCGATGTTTGGAATATTCGGTTTTAAGAAAGGCACGAAGCTCTTTATAATAAGCCTTTTCCCATTCGTCAGCTAAAATATTATCCCAATCATTACCGATATTTACCATAACTTCCTCCTAAATATCAAGCATACAAATATCTTCTAAACTCTCACGCTTAACTGCAACATAATCGCCCTTGTCGGAAAGCATCACAACGGGCGGTCGTGCAACACGGTTATAGTTTGACGCCATAGAATAGTTGTAAGCGCCAGTA
>JAZSBS010000013.1:0-3960 GCA_045602525.1 Acutalibacteraceae bacterium | reverse complement strand
AGCTCGGTTGTAGCGGCGCTTCTTATCAAGGCTATCGGCAAGCAGCTTGTTTGCGTTCACGTAAACCACGGACTGATGCGCAAGGGCGAGTCGGAGCAGGTTATCGAGGTTTTTGGTAAAGAGCTTGATGCAAATCTTATTTATATTGATGCTACCGATCGCTTCCTTGACCTTTTGGCGGGTGTAAGTGACCCAGAAAAGAAACGCAAAATTATCGGCGGCGAGTTTATCAAGGTATTTGATGAAGAGGCTGCCAAGCTTGACGGCATAAGCTTTTTGGCGCAGGGTACGATTTATCCCGATATATTAGAATCTGACGGCGTTAAGGCTCACCACAATGTTGGTGGCTTGCCCGAGGATATGGAAATGGAGCTTGTAGAGCCTGTGAAATTGCTTTACAAGGATGAGGTTCGCGTTGTAGGCGAAGCGTTGGGTCTTCCACACGCTATGGTCTACCGTCAGCCCTTCCCAGGTCCGGGACTTGGTGTTCGCTGCTTGGGTGCCATCACACGTGACAGACTTCACGCGCTTCGCGAAGCAGATGCAATTTTGCGCGAAGAGTTTGACAAAAACGGACTTGCGGGCAAGGTGTGGCAGTATTTTATTGCCATTCCTGATATGACCGCTGTTGGTGTTATCGACGGAAAGCGACTTGACGGTTGGTGCGCAATAATCCGCGCGGTAAACACAACCGATGCTATGACCGCCACTATCGAGGAAATTCCATATGCGTTACTGCACCACATAACCTCTCGCATTACAAGCGAGGTAAAGGGAATAAGCCGCGTACTTATGGATATTACTCCAAAACCTGTAGGAACGATAGAATTTGAATAAAATTCAAATTCTATCAGTTATGATTGCCTTATGGCAAGTTATGGGTTATGAACAGCTTACGCTGTGTTATGATGTGCTTACGGCACAGTTGCTTTTGCGGCAATCATATCATAACGGTTGAGCGAATGCTCAAACTTATAACTCTAAACCCCAAACTCTAAACTTACAAACAAGCCATTGTAAATCGACAATGGCTTGTTTTGTTTTAATTATTATTTATTATTTTGTGTAATTTTAATAATTTACATTAAAAAACTCAAAAACTTTCAATAAATTTTGTTGACAAAATGATGTTTTGATGTTACTATATAGTAGTATATTTGTCGGCATGCGCTCTTATTGTATTTTATACAATAACCTCTACCATATATGGTAGAAAATTCGGGCAAATTCCGACAGCAGTTACATATATCATCTCTGCAGCGGTATTGCAGAAAAAGTATTTCGTGCAAAAGCACAAAAAGGAGATTGAGAGATCATGACAATGAAACTCCCACGCAAATTACTATCGTGCCTTTTGGTAATAGCTATTTGCATCACAACAGTTTTCGGTTGCCTTATAACCGCAAGCGCAGAAGCTGCTCCGTCATATACAATTGCTGACGGTGTAATTAATGCTGACTTGACCGAGGCTACCGTAGACGTAACCTTTAACGTACCAAGTGGTATGTTGGCAGGTTTGTTTGATGTTGCAAATCACAACAACAGCTATGCCTCGGTAACGGCTGAGGTAACGGGTGGAACACCCGTCAGCGGTGCATACAGCGCTGATGATTTTAGCTTTGAGGATGAAAACAGCGAGGTTAAAACTGCTGCTGTCAGCACAGAAGATATGCAAGACGGCGACCTTGCGCGTGTTAGCTTTGAAATTAACGACACCGAAAAGCTTTACACATCTGTAACCCTTACCCTTACCTTTACTTTTGCAGGTGGTACTGCGACCAAGGGTAACGAGTACGAGGTTGCTATTAATGACCTTGACTTTTCGGGCAGACATTCTGCTGTTACAGGCGAATGGTCAGGTGCGGCAGGCGTTATCAAAACAGGCTGCGACCACGTTGTAACTGTTGACGAGGCTGACCTTGTTAAAACCGATTCTGTAAACGGATATTCTGTTTACAGCGATTCGTCATGCTCTATTTGCGGTGACCCCGATAACGAGCTTGGATATCAGGTAGTTCCTACCGCAGTTCCAAGCGAAGAAAGGGTTATTTATTGGGATGGTACATACCATTTAGATGATGCCCCAGACGAGTTTTCGGATGTTCTTTTGGGCTCTGGTACCGAGACCGACCCTTATATAATTGATAGCGCCGATGACTTGGCTCTTATTGCAAGGGCGGTTATTGATTCTACCGATAAGCACTTTAAGGTTGCTGACGGTATCAAAGCTATCGTTTTGCAAAAAGAAAGCGATGAGGCAAAGGCCATTATGAGCCTTAATTCTGCTGCAGCTGTTCAAAAGTATTTTGAAGACGGCAATATTGCAAGTCCTTTGACTTGGACCAACAACGGCTGGAGCAGCAATCAGTTCAAAGGTACACTTGACGGTAACGGCGCAACAATTTACGGTTTATATTATAACAACCCGTCCCGCGACTATACCGCAGGTTTGTTTGGCTCTGTGTCAAACTGCACAGTTAAAAATCTAACCGTTAAAAATTCATATATACAAGTATTGACTTTAACAGGCGTTATTATCGGCTGTCAGCGTAGCGGCACCGTTACACTTGAGCAGTGTGCCGTTGCAAACTGCTATATCAGACAGCATATGTCAGAAACCACCAATAATGCAGCAACCAACAAAGCTAGTATTATGGTTACAAACTTTAGCGGTAAGGTTACTATAAACAACTGTTTGGTTTATGGCAACGATGCTCGCAATGTGGGCTTTACTAATACTGCAGATGGCGTTGGCTATCCCCTTGGTATGATATCGGCTAATGATGGCTATATAAACAGTATAAGCAATGTTATCTGTTTGGGTGCATTACCCTATGCGAGATACAGTGGCTCTTATTCATTTTTAAGACTTACGACATCTCCTTTTAGCAATGTATATACAGACCAACCTACCGATGAATACCTATATTATTTTAACAGTTCTAAGGTTTTGACAATCTTGAACGAAAAGATGTCAAGCGCTCTTCAAGACAGCTTTACTGCTACCACTATGGCAGAGTTTAAAACACAAGAGTTTGTAGATACCTTTAATGCAAACGCACAAAGCACTGTTTTGGCGCTTGACGTAAACGGTGGTTACCCAACCTTTGCGCCGGACGTTGTAAAACCCGATTCGACAGGTATTATTGAAACCTGGGGTGACACAAAGAGCACGCTTACAGGTGAAGCTACTGTGCACAGCGCATCAGAGCCTAAATGGTATAACGACACATTTGAGCTTCTCGATCCAAGCGCAGAAAACTCTGAAACTAACCCATATATAGTTGACTCTGCTGAGAGTTTTGCTTGGCTTGCTACTCAAGCGACCGCAGCACAAACAACTGGCAAGTGGTACAAGGTTGCTGACGGTATCAAGGCATTTAATATGAACACAGTTGTTGATATGAGCGGCGATATGACACCCGCCGAGGTTGAGGCTGCGTTAAACACCACATGTCAGATGAAGACCTGGTGGGGCGGTAATTTCGCAGGTAGCTTTGACGGAAACGGCGTAACAATTTACGGCGTGCAGGGTTATAACACTCAACACGGTGGTTCGGGTTCGCTTTTTGGTACCGCTACTGCAGGAACCGCTTTTAAGAATTTCACGTTAAAGAACTCTTATTTTTATGGTGATTCTACAGGCGCTGTATTCCATGCGGGAAGTAGCAGTGGAACCATAACAATCGAAAACGTTGTTCTTACAGGTAATGTTATGGTTTCTTACCGTAACAATAGTGCAGAATCTTATGGCGGCGTTATGTTTGGTCGTGCTGGTAGTAACAGGGTTGATGTAAAAAATTGCTTGGTTTACAACAATGTTGCTAAGCATCAGGGTTTCTATAATGACAAAACAGGATATGATGTTACCTATGGACTTATGGGCAACGCATCAAAAGTTGATAATGTAAATCCAAAATTAGAAAACTCAATAGTTTTAGACTGCTTACCATTTACAGC
>JAZSBS010000012.1:0-6811 GCA_045602525.1 Acutalibacteraceae bacterium | reverse complement strand
GGTCATCCACATCCAGAACACCGCACCGGGACCACCAAGGGCTACAGCGCCTGCCACGCCCACAATATTACCCGTGCCCATCGTAGCTGACAGCGCTGTACTTGCCGACTGCATCGGTGAAAGGCGTTTTCCGTCACCCATCGTTTTATTTCCGCCAAAAAAGGCTTTTATTGAAGCCTTAAAAAATCTTATTTGAAAGAAATTTGTACGAAGCGTAAGTATTACCCCTGTAAAAACAATCAACAATAAAGTAGGCGTTCCCCACACAAAAGAGTTAATCTTGTTTAGTATTTCCAAATGTTTTTTCACCGCCTAAAAAAATAAATTTTAATTTTTTTAAAATTAACTATTGATTTTATGAAAGTTTTGTGTTATCATACTATGGCGGTCAAAACAGACCGTAACATTTTAATATGTTTTGCGCCGGTAGCTCAGTTGGATAGAGCGTCTGGCTACGGACCAGAAGGTCATGGGTTCGAATCCTCTTCGGCGCGCCAAAACAAAAAGTTCACCCTTGTGGTGAGCTTTTTTGTTTTTTAGTGATAAGGCGAAGAGTATTCGAAAAGCACGGTTTTTCCGACAGGAAAAATTGCAAGCCTTCGGGGAAGGGTTGCAAAGTGCGGGGGCGTGTCGGCGGCGTTGCCGCCGAGCAAATCCTCTTCGGCGCGCCAAAATAAAGTTCATCCTTTAGGATGGACTTTATTTTTTTATAAGACTGCATACAGCGAGATACGCCGCCACAATAAACACCGATATGTTTACAGTTCCGCTAACCCACAAATACACGCCAAGCAAAAAAGCAATACACGCAAAAACGGCGGTAATTATTCGTACTATTCGCTCTGCGCGATATATATCTGTAAAGTGCGCTATTGCTGCGGCGAGCAGCGTGCCGCCATCAAGACCGCTTACGGGCAGCAGGTTAAAAACAGCTATTACCAAATTGAGTATTGCAAAGCTAAGAGACTGCTCATTTTTAAAAATAAAATAATTGCCAAACAGCACTCCGAATATTACGAGATTTGCCGCAGGTCCGCATACCGTGACCGCAATTTCTCCGCATTTTTTGGGCGAAAAGCCGCGTATTATCTGCACGCTTGACGGTATCAGTCTTATAGCACGCGGATGACAGTCCGCTGCCCACATGGCGAGCAAATGCCCCGACTCGTGTATAAACACCGCAAACAACGTAGGTATCACAAGTCCTGTGCGATCGACGACCAACATAAAACATACTACCGCACAAAACAAAAAAGAGATGTAAATTTCCGTTCCAAAAAACTTAAATTTCACGTGCCGCTTTCCTCATCAAACACGGTGCTTATTTTTGTTTTATCCAAAACATTTTCGGCACACCATTTTTGCAACTTTTGGTAACTTTCATCAAAGAAAAACTTAATTATTAAAACGGTAATCAAAATTGTTGCAATACATATCGCTTGTGTAATACATATTGGAACAAACATATTCTTTGGCTCAATTTGTATTATTTCGGTTTGTTCTTCCATTTGTTTAACACCTCTTGTAACAAACTAAAAATTATGATACAATACATATATATTTTATACGAGGTCGGATTTATGCCATTTTTACCCCTTACAAAAAGAGATATGATTGAACGCGGATGGGAAGCCGCCGATATAATAATAGTTACGGGTGACGCTTACGTAGACCACCCGTCCTTTGGCACGGCTATTGTGTCACGTGTGTTAGAACACGCAGGCTTTAAGGTTTGTATCGTTTCACAACCACGAAGTGATGAGGACTATATGCGCTTTGGTGCGCCCCGACTTGCTTTTTTTGTAAACGGTGGCAACATTGACTCTATGGTGGCGCACTACACCGCCGCAAAACGCAAGCGCCATGACGATGCTTATACTGCGGGTGGAAAGGCGGGTGCCAGACCCGATCGCGCGGTAATTGTGTATTCAAAGGCGATTCGCCGTATCTTTGGTAACATACCGATTTGCATAGGTGGTATCGAGGCGTCATTACGACGCTTTGCGCACTATGATTATTGGGATGACACCGTGCGTCCGTCAATCCTTATTGATAGCGGAGCCAACCTGCTTATGTACGGAATGGGCGAAAAGCACGTTGTAGAAATTGCTAAAAGACTGGATGCGGGTGAAAAAATTGCCGATATGCAGGATATTCTCGGCACCTGCTATGCCGTTCCTACTACCGATTACCGTGTGCAAAGCGCAAAAGAATGTCCCTCTTTTGAAGCGGTAAGCGAAATTTCTGATAACGGAAAACGCAAATATGCCGAGTCAACTTACATTCAGCAAACCGAGCACGATGCTGTGCGCGGTAAAACGGTAATTCAGCGTCACGGCAACAAAATTGTAGTGCAAAACCCACCTATGCCGCCGCTTAGCACAGAAGAAATGGACGAGGTTTATTCTCTACCCTTTATGCGTGATTATCACCCAAGTTACGAAGCTCTTGGCGGCGTCCCCGGTATAGAAGAGGTTAAGTTTTCGGTAATACACAACCGCGGTTGCTTTGGCGCGTGCAACTTTTGCGCGCTTGCCTATCACCAAGGAAGACAAATTACTTCCCGCAGTCATGAGTCGGTTATAGACGAGGTTAAAAAAATTACTGATATGCCCGATTTTAAGGGTTATATTCACGATATAGGCGGTCCGACCGCCAATTTTAGAGCACCCTCCTGTCAGGGTCAGCTTACCCGTGGCGCCTGCAAGGATAAAAAGTGTCTTGCGCCTACAATGTGCCCCGCTGTCGAGGTAGACCACAGCGACTATTTAAACCTTTTGCGAAAATTGCGCCGCCTTCCTAAAATTAAAAAAATCTTTATCCGTTCAGGCATTCGTTTTGACTACCTTATTGCCGATAAAGATGAAGAGTTTTTCCGCGAGCTTGTCGAGCATCACGTAAGCGGACAACTAAAGGTTGCTCCCGAACATTGTTCTGCCCATGTGCTTAACTGTATGGGAAAACCGCATATAAATGTGTATGAGCGCTTTAAAAAACGTTTTTATGAGCTCACCGAATCTGTAGGCAAAAAACAGTTTTTGGTGCCGTACTTGATGTCTTCACACCCAGGCAGCACCATAAACGATGCTATTGAGCTGTCGCTGTTTCTTAAAAAAGAGGGACTGCATCCCGAGCAGGTACAGGATTTTTACCCCACCCCCGGCACAATTTCAACCTGTATGTTTTACACAGGTCTTGACCCTATGACTATGAAAAAAGTCTATGTGCCGCGCACCCCCGAAGAAAAAGCGCAACAACGTGCTCTGTTACAATACTATAAACCCGAAAACCGACAGTTTGTGCTGTCGGCGTTAAGGAAAGCAGGCCGAACCGACCTTATTGGACACGGCAAAAATTGTCTTATTGCGCCCGATAAAACAGCAATAAACAAGAGCGCACAACATCGCCCACCACAAAAAAGAAAAAAGACTATCCGTAATATTCATAAAAAAAAGAAGTGATTTAATGAAAACCCTAATAGGTATGAGCGGCGGTGTTGATTCTGCCGTTACGGCAGCGCTTGTATCACGCGAAATGCAAGCCGCGGGTATTACTCTGCAGCTTTATGACGGCGACAATACCGATTTGATAGAAAAATTTAACCGCGAAGCCGGAGATGCCGCTGATGTGTGCGAAAAACTTGGTATCACACATACTGTATTAAATTTAAAATCGGAATTTAACGATTTTGTTATTAAATATTTTATTGATGAATATATTGCGGGCAGAACACCAAATCCTTGTATACAATGCAATATTAATATAAAGTTTGGCGCTATGCTACAATACGCACAAAACAACGGTTTTGATAAAATTGCAACCGGTCACTATGCCCGTATAGAAAAATGCGGCGATAAATATTTGCTTAAAAAAGCCGCCGATCATACCAAAGACCAAAGCTATGTGCTTTACGGACTTACCGAGGATCAATTGTCAAAAACCATTTTGCCGTTAGGGGATTACACCAAGCACGAAGCGCGAGAGATTGCAACGGATTTAAAGTTGTGTGTAGCACGCAAATCTGACAGTCAGGATATCTGCTTTGTACCCGGCGGCGATTATGCCGCTTTTATAGAAAAAAACATCTGTATAAATTTTACCTCGGGTGATTATCTTGACCTTGACGGCAATGTTTTAGGTAAACACAAAGGTGTAATTCACTACACAATCGGACAACGCAAGGGTCTTGGTATTGCGCTTGGAAAGCATGCATTTGTTTTAAGCAAGAACGCCGATACAAATCAGGTTGTTTTGGGAGACGAGGAGCATCTTTTTTATAAAACTATTGAAGTCAGCAACGTTAATATTATTGCAGCCGACAGTCTTGACGGTATCAAGGCCGCAGGCAAATTGCGTTATCGACACACAGAGCAACCCTGTATAATACACCAAACAGACAAAAATACCGTTATATTAGAATTCGACACACCCCAACGTGCGCCATCGCCAGGTCAGGCAGCCGTATTTTATGACGGCGATATAGTTCTGGGCGGCGGAACAATAGTGAAAGGGATAAAATAATGACCGAACAGATACAAAAGCTTTTTAAAAATCTTGAAAAAAACAAAATGCAACCGATTTTCGCCGAAAACTGCGCAGAAGCGGTTAAAATAGTAAAAGATATGCTGTTTGACGGCTGCGTTATAACGGCAGGCGGTGCAATGTCGCTTAACGAGAGCGGCATCTGGCAACTTATAAACGATAAAAAATACAACTTCTTAGATAGAAGCCGTAAGGATATTTCCCCTAAACAGCAACAAGAGTGCTTTAAAGCCGCAATAGGCGCAGACTTTTTCTTTTGTTCGACCAACGCTATAACCGAAAATGGCGAACTGCTTAATGTGGACGGTTTTGCAAACCGCATTTCATCTATTGCGTTTGGACCTAAAAAGGTTGTAATGATTGTTGGTATCAACAAAATAGTTCCCGATTTAAAATCGGCATTTTTGCGCGTTAAAAAAATAGCCGCACCCAAAAATTGCGTGCGACTTAACATTGACAATCCTTGCGCCAAGCTTGGTCATTGCGTATCTTTGCTAAATAACCCCGACCCCGATTTTGCCGACGGATGCCAAAAAGACACGCGAATTTGCTGTGACTATCTTATAAGCGCGTTACAACGCCAAAAGGATAGAATAACGGTTGTTTTAGTAAACGAGAACTTAGGATATTAAGAGGTGAAATTTATGTCCGGTATGACTTCAATAAAGGAAATTTATAAAATAGGCCGCGGTCCATCAAGCTCGCACACCATAGGTCCTGAGCGCGCTTGTAAGATATTTCGTGAGCAAAATGCCACTGCCGATAAGTTTAAAGCTATTCTTTTTGGCTCGCTCGCAAAAACAGGTAAAGGTCACGGTACGGATACTGTTATAGTTAAAACCTTTGCTCCGATTCCTTGTGAAATTGAGTTTAATATGGACAACCTTGACCTGCCGCACCCCAATACAATGATACTTATCGCCTTTAAAGGCGACAAAGAAGTTGCAAACACCCGTGTTTTCAGTGTGGGCGGCGGATATATTGAGTTTGAAAATATGTCACCCGAAAAGCTTGAGACGGTTTATCCTCACGACAAATTCACCGACATTGCCGCTTATTGTGACGAGCACTCTATCAAGCTGTGGCAATACGCTTTAACCTTTGAGGGTGAATCTCTAAAACAGCACATAGCAACAATCTGGAATGCTATGAAAAATTCTATTAAAAACGGATTAAATGACGAGGGTATTTTACCCGGCGGACTTGATGTTCAAAAAAAGGCAAACACATTGTTTAACAGTCAGCACATAGACGAAACTGCCGAAACCCGACAAAACCGTATGGTTTGCTCTTATGCATTTGCGGTAAGCGAACAAAATGCGGCGGGTGAAACGATAGTTACCGCCCCCACTTGCGGCGCGGCGGGGGTGCTACCCGCGGTACTTTTTTACCACCAGCAAAAATCGGGCTTTACTGACGAGCAGATTTATCACGCGCTGATGACGGCAGGTCTTATAGGCAATCTTATCAAAACAAATGCGTCAATCTCGGGCGCAGAATGTGGCTGTCAGGCAGAGGTTGGTTCTGCCTGTGCTATGGCATCAGCCGCTTTGGCAGAACTTTTTGATCTGACAATTGACAAAATTGAATATGCGGCAGAAATTGCTATAGAACATCATTTAGGTCTTACCTGTGACCCAATATGCGGTCTTGTACAGATACCTTGCATCGAACGCAACGCCGTTGCGGCAATGCGCGCCATAAACGCCGTAAACCTTTCAAGCTTTTTGTGGAACACACGCAAAATTTCGCTTGACCACGTAATACACACTATGAAGGAAACAGGCCTTGACCTGTCTTCGCGTTATAAAGAAACGTCAGAAGCAGGCCTTGCAAAAATACAATTATAAAAATTACAATCTTTCTGGCCGTTTCCCAAGAAAAACTTTTGACGAAAAACAGCATATTTTGACCGATACATATCAAAAAGCGAGGGAAATTTCCCTCGCTTTTTAATAATTAATGCACGATAAACTATTATTTCATTTTGTAACCGATGTTTCTTTCGCCATCCGTGAACGAAATGTTACAGATGCTGGCAACCGTTGGATAGATACCAAAGGTAAAGAAACCAAGCCAGAAGTAAGCGCCTGTACGGCACTTGTAACCCTCGGGACGAAGATTTGAATGATTGATTATTGCACTACCAATCCATCCAAACATAAATGTGAGTAAGAAGCGTACGATGTTTTTGCTCATTAAAATAACCCCCATAAAATTTTGATAACAATAGTTTTAATATTATTATCTATAAAAATTATACAATAAC
>JAZSBS010000011.1:0-3361 GCA_045602525.1 Acutalibacteraceae bacterium | reverse complement strand
GAGAAGCGCGTTGAAATCGGGCTTACTTATATTTATGGTATAGGTCTTACAACATCGAAAGAAATCCTTGCTAACACCGGTATCAATCCTGATACTCGCGTTAAGGATTTGACAGAAGACGATATTTCCAAACTGCGTGAGTACATCGACCACAACCTTCAAGTTGAAGGTGACCGTCGCCGTGCCGTAGCGTTGGATATCAAAAGACTTATTGAAATTGGTAGTTATAGAGGTCTTAGACATCGTAAGGGACTTCCCGTTCGCGGTCAGCGTTCCAAGACGAATGCTCGTACCCGTAAGGGACCCAAGAAGACCATAGCTAACAAGAAGAAATAAGTAGGAGGGAAGATATATGGCTACTGCTAAAACCAAGACGAGCGGTGTTCGCCGTCGTCGCGACAAGAAAAATATTGAACGTGGTGCTGCCCATATCCAATCGACCTTCAACAACACAATCGTTACCATAACCGATACTCAGGGTAATGCTCTTTCTTGGGCATCTGCCGGTGAACTCGGTTTCCGTGGTTCTCGTAAGTCCACTCCGTTTGCCGCACAGAGCGCAGCTGAAACTGCTGCAAAGGCTGCTATGGAGCACGGTCTTAAAACGGTTGAGGTTTATGTTAAGGGTCCGGGTGCCGGACGTGAAGCCGCTATCCGCGCTTTACAGTCGGCTGGTCTCGAGGTTAGCATGATTAAGGATGTTACCCCGATTCCGCACAATGGTTGCCGTCCTCCCAAGAGAAGACGCGTATAATTAACACAAATTTTGGAGGTGTAACAGATGGCAAGATATACCGGTGCAGTTTGCAGATTGTGCCGCCGCGAAGGACAGAAGTTGTTCTTGAAGGGCGACCGTTGCTATTCTGACAAGTGTTCTGTTGCTATCCGCGGATATGCTCCCGGTCAGCACGGACAAGGTAGAAAGAAGTCATCCGAATACGGTTTGCAGCTTCGCGCAAAGCAGACTGCAAGACGTTTCTACGGTGTACAGGAAAATCAGTTCCATCATTATTTTGAGATTGCTGAACGTAAACAAGGCGTTACAGGCGATAACTTGCTTCAAATCCTTGAAAGCCGTCTTGATAATGTTGTTTACAGAGCAGGCTATGCTTCTTCAAGAGCCGAGGCCCGTCAATTAGTTGGTCACGGTCATTTTGAGGTTAACGGCAAGCGTGTTGACATTGCTTCATATCTGCTTAAAGCAGGTGACGAGATTGCTGTTTGCGAAAAGATGCGCAGCGCTGATAAAATCAAGGCTGTTGTTGAGGCTAACAGTGCAAGACCCGTTCCGCAGTGGGTTGACGTTAACCGTGAGCAGATGAGCGTTAAGGTTTTGAATTTGCCCACTCGTGAGCAAATCGAGGCTCCTGTTGACGAACAGCTTATCGTAGAATTCTATTCAAGATAATGAATGCTATGTGCTTTATCCGCCGCGCATGGATAAGGTTACATTCTATATTTTATAGCGCGGAGAAATGGAGCTTTTAATGATAGAAATTGAAAAGCCCAGAATTGATACAAAAGAACTCACTGCTGACGGTAAGTATGGTAAGTTTGTTATGACTCCATTGGAGCGTGGCTATGCTACTACTATCGGTAACAGTTTGCGTAGAGTTTTGCTTTCAATTCTTCCAGGTGTTGCTGTCACCAACGTTAAGATTGACGGTGTACTTCATGAGTTCACAACCATCCCCGGTGTAAAAGAGGATGTTACCGAGATTATTCTTAATCTTAAAGGACTCGTTGCGAAGTTGCATTCCGATACTGCTAAAAAGGTATACATTGAGGCAGAAGGACCTTGCGTAGTAACAGCCGCATCCATTAACGCTGATTCAGAGGTTGAAATCATTAACCCCGATATGTACATTGCTACTCTCGATGATGGTGCAAAACTCAACATGGAGATGACTTTGGACAAGGGTAGAGGTTATGTTCCTGCTGAGCAGAACAAGCCCGAGAAACCCGTTATCGGTGTTATCCCGGTTGACTCAATTTACACACCTGTTCAGAAGGTTAACTTCACCGCAGGTAATATCCGTTCAGGTAAGGTACTTGATAAGGGCGTTCTTACCCTTGAAGTATGGACCGACGGTTCTATGAGTGCGAATGAGGCAGTATCTCTTTCGGCTAAAATTCTTATGGAGCATTTTGAACTGTTCCTTGAACTTACCGAAGGCGTTAGCGAAACTGAAAGCATTATGGCAGTTAAGAGCGAAAACGCAAAGGAAAAGGTATTAGACCTCACAATTGATGAGTTAGACCTTTCGGTTCGTAGTTTCAACTGCTTGAAACGTGCAGGTATCAATACTGTTGAGGACCTCATCAATAAGTCCGAAGAGGATATGATGAAGGTTAGAAACCTCGGTCGTAAATCACTTGAAGAGGTTATTGCAAAGTTGAATTCGTTCGGCTTTACTCTTAAAAAGGAAAACGACTAAGATTTTATAGTGAAGGAGTGGATATAAATGCCAGGTACTCGTAAACTCGGAAGAACAAGCGACCACAGAACCGCTATGCTTCGTGCGATGGTTACATTCTTGCTTGAAAACGGCAGAATCGAAACAACCGTTACCCGCGCAAAAGAGGTTCGCGCTATGACCGAGAAATATATTACACTCGCAAAGGACAGCAGTCTCAGCAGCAAACGTCAAGCTTTGGCGTTCATCACTAAGGAGGACGTTGTAAAGAAACTTTACAGCGAAATCGCTCCTAAGTATGCAGATGTAAACGGTGGTTATTGCCGTATTACTAAAACCGGTCCGCGTCGCGGAGACGCTGCCGAGATGGCAATTATCGAGTTAATCTAATTTCTCGTTTTAGTCCTCACATTGTCAAAAGGAAATCCTCGCAAGTGAATAACACTTGCGATAATGTGTGTGCTAAAAACAAAAAATACAACAGCCGTTTTGCGAACGGCAAAACGGCTGTTGCATTAAAATAAACACTTGACAAAAAGGGCCTTGATACTTATAATATTTAAGCGGCCTTAAATACGGAGATGTCGCCTAGTCCGGTCGAGGGCGCACGATTGGAAATCGTGTAAGACGCTAAAACGTCTTCGAGAGTTCGAATCTCTCCATCTCCGCCAAAAAGAAACGACAATTTTCGACAGAAGATTGTCGTTTCTTTTTGTTCTTTTCACTTTTCTGTTTTCGTTCTTCTCTCTTCCCTCAAATTGTCGTTTCCAGATAAAAGATAAGAAAGAAGAGATAAAAGAAAAGGTAGCTTTGCTCCGCAAAGCATTGATTTGAATAACGAATTATGATATAATACATTCAGAGGTGATGATGAATGAACAGTCCTTTACTCGATAAATCTCTCGATTTTGCAACACAAATCGTATTGTTTTATGAAGAGTTTT
>JAZSBS010000010.1:0-12828 GCA_045602525.1 Acutalibacteraceae bacterium | reverse complement strand
TGGCCTGTGGCTTCCTGGGCAAGTATTGACTGCTACGGCAGATACAAGGCGCTTCAGTATTATTCAAAGCGTTTTTACGAGCCTGTTCTTATCTCGTGCCGCGAGGTGGGTGAAAACGATGTTCGTCCGTTTATTAACACCGAACGCAATGTGGAGCTTGTAACCACAGCCGAGCTTACTGTTACCAACGATACCTTAAATGATGTTACGGGTACTGTTAATTGGGAGCTTCGCGACAGTAAGGCAAATATTATTAAAAACGGCGAACAGGTTGTTACTGTGCCTGCATTATCTTACGTAACACTTGACAATATGGACTTTAACCAAACCGACCCATATACTACATATATCAGCTATTCCTACACTGTTGATGGCGTTGTTGTATCAAGTGGTACTACACTTTTTGCGGCGCATAAGCGTTTCGATTTTGAAGACCCAAATCTTCGTTGTGAGATTAATGGCGACGAAATCACGGTTTATGCCGATACTTATGCAAAGGCAGTTGAAATTGACTCACTTGACAGTGACTTTATACTTAGTGACAATTATTTTGATATGAACGCGGGAAGTAAAACTGTAAAAATAGTTGAGGGCACACCCAAAACCATAAGATTGCGTAGTGTTTATGATATAAAATAAAATATAGTAAAAATAAAAATCTCTGCTTGACTTCAAGCAGAGATTTTTTGTTTTTAACGAATTATTTATTTAACATTTTCAAAATTTCGTTATTCTGGCAAAGGATGTGACCAAGCCCAAAAATCGGAAAGAATACACATGCAGCGATAAGAGTGAAAACAATTATAGCGACAAGACTCAGTGCTATTGAAAAAGCAGTTTTTGAAAATAAAAAGAATGCAATAACAAAACCAACTATAATTATTGCAAACGCTATTATAAATGCGATTGCCTTTATAATGTTGCCAAGGTTTTTATAAAGCCCACTGCTGTATGCCATAACAGGATTCTTTTTTGCTCTAAATTCGACCGAGGTGGAGCTTATATCTTCCATTTTGGGAACATTGTTTGTATTATTTTCGGACATATCATAGCCTCCTTTTATTTACATGTTTTTATTATATGCACTTAACACCGATTGTAAGCTTTTCACCGTTAATATCCCATTCTTTGCTGTAACCGTCAATGTCACCTGCGACAATAGAATCGGCAAGGGTGTCACCGGAAATGTCGGCTGACAACTTGTTTACAATGGCGATAACCTTTTCGCTGCCATTCATAGTAACGGTTATATGGTCGGTTACGTTAAAGCCTGCCTCTTTTCGCATAGTCTGAATTTTGCTTACTATCTCGCGAACAAAGCCCTCTTCAATAAGCTCGTCGGTGAGTGTTGTATCAAGAGCAACGGTAACACCGTGGTCACTTACGGTATAAAAACCTTCTTTTTGTTTTGCTTCGATAAGTAAATCCTCTGTGCCGAGTTTTACCTCGCCCGAAGTGAGATTCAACACGATTTCGCCGTTTTGGTCAAGCTCTGCTTTAGCGGCATTGCCGTCAAGCTCTGAAAGTGCTGTACGGATTTCACCAAGCTGTTTGCCGTACTTAGGACCAACTGTCTTAAGCTGTGGCTTAAAGCTGTATGATACAAGGTTGTCAACTTCATTAGTAAAGTCAACCGACTTGATGTTAAGCTCATCCTTAATAATATCAGCATAGAAGCTATCAAGCGGTGTATCACATTTTACGTACATAGTACTAAGCGGTTGACGATTCTTAATTGCAGAGCCGTTACGTGCGCTACGACCAAGAACTACTATATCGAGTACGCTTTCCATATTTTCTTCGAGCGCTTTATCAATTGCGGTTTCGTCTACCTCGGGGAAATTGCAAAGGTGAATGCTTTCGGGGGCAGACTTATCGACATTGCGAACGAGATTCTGATAAATGCTTTCTGCCATAAAGGGTATCATGGGCGCTGCCGCTTTAGCGGTAGTGACAAGCGCGTTGTAAAGCACAAGATATGCAGTTTCCTTATCGTCAGTCATACCCTGTACCCAATAACGTTCACGACCGCGACGAACGTACCAGTTACTCATTTCGTCAACAAACTCCTGTAATGCGCGTGCGGCCTCAGGAATGCGGTAGTTGGCAAGATTTTCATCCACAGCCTTAACCATAGAGTTAAGCTTTGAAATAAGCCATTTATCCATAACGGTAAGGTTGTCGGGGTTAAGTGTGTGCTCCGTCGGGTCGAATTTATCGATATTTGCATAAAGCACGTAGAACGCATAGGTGTTCCAAAGTGTGCCCATAAATTTGCGCTGACCTTCAACTACGGCTTTACCGTGGAAGCGGTTAGGAAGCCAAGGGGCAGAGTTGGTGTAGAAATACCAACGAATAGCGTCGGCACCGTAACTTTCAAGCGCATCAAACGGGTCAACAGCGTTGCCCTTTGACTTGGACATTTTTTGTCCGTTTTCGTCCTGAACGTGACCGAGAACGATTACATTTTTGTAGGGTGCTTTGTTGAAAATAAGGGTTGAGATTGCCATAAGAGAATAGAACCAACCACGTGTTTGGTCAACAGCCTCTGAAATAAAGTCAGCAGGGAACTGTGACTCAAACAAATCCTTATTTTCAAAAGGATAGTGGTGCTGTGCAAAAGGCATTGCGCCTGAGTCAAACCAACAGTCAATAACCTCAGGAACACGGTGCATAGCCTTACCGCAGTGAGGACACTTAATGGTAACTTCGTCAATGTATGGGCGGTGGAGTTCAATATTATCGGGGCAATTGTCAGACATAGATTTAAGCTCTTCTATGCTGCCGATGGAATGCATATGACCGCATTCGCAGGTCCAAATGTTAAGTGGAGTACCCCAATATCTGTTACGAGAAATACCCCAGTCTTGAACGTTTTTAAGCCAGTCGCCAAAACGACCCTTACCAATGCTCTCGGGAATCCAGTTAACTGTATCGTTATTACGGATAAGGTCATCCTTAACGTCGGTCATTTTGATAAACCAAGACTCACGAGCATAATAGATAAGTGGAGTATCGCAACGCCAGCAGTGTGGATAGTCGTGCTCAAACTTAGGAGCATCAAACAGCAGCCCCATTTTTTCAAGGTCAACAAGCACCAACGGGTCAGCCTTCTTAACAAAGGTGCCGGCATAAGGTGTTTCGGCGGTAAGGTTACCTTGACCGTCAACAAACTGAACGAAGGGTAAGTCGTACTTTCTGCCAACCTTGGCGTCATCTTCACCAAATGCTGGGGCTATATGAACAATACCTGTACCGTCGGTCATTGTAACATAAGTGTCACAGGTAATATAGTGACCCTTTTTGTTCTGCTTTTCGCAGGTAGGTTTTACAAAGTCAAATAATGGTTCATATTCTTTGTATTCAAGTTCTGCGCCCTTGTAACTTTCAAGAATTTCATAAGCAGGGGTATCTTCGGTAGCAAGCTTACCAAGAACCTTGTCAAGAAGAGCTTCTGCCATATAGTAGGTGTAACCGTCAGCGGCTTTAACGCGGCAATATGTTTCATCGGGGTTTACGCAAAGCGCTACGTTTGAAGGAAGTGTCCAAGGTGTAGTGGTCCAAGCGAGGAAGTATGCGTCTTCGCCTACAACCTTAAAGCGAACAACAGCGCTACGCTCTTTAACATTCTTGTAGCCTTGAGCTACCTCGTGAGAAGAAAGCGGTGTGCCACAGCGTGGGCAGTAGGGCACAATCTTAAAGCCCTTATAAAGCAAGCCTTTATCAAATATTTGTTTGAGTGCCCACCACTCTGATTCGATAAAGTTATTATCGTAGGTAACGTATGGGTTATCCATATCAGCCCAGAAACCAACGGTTTTTGAGAAATCCTCCCACATACCCTTGTATTTCCAAACGCTTTCTTTACAGTGACCGATGAATGGGTCAAGACCGTATTCTTCAATCTGCTCTTTACCGTCAAGACCCAAAAGCTTCTCAACCTCAAGCTCAACAGGCAGACCATGGGTATCCCAACCTGCCTTTCGCGGCACCATACAACCCTTCATTGTGCGGTAACGTGGAATCATATCCTTGATAACACGAGTAAGCACGTGGCCTATATGTGGCTTGCCGTTAGCGGTAGGGGGACCATCGTAAAACACGTAAGGTTCACCCTTAGCCTTTGTTTCAATACTTTTTTCAAAGATTTTGTTCTCGTCCCAAAATTCTTTGATTTTCTTTTCCTGCTCTACAAAATTAAGATTTGGAGAGATGTTGTCGTACATTTAGATTACAATCCTTTCAAAAATAAAATCCCCGTCCATAATAGGACAGGGATGAAAAATTACATCTCGTGTTTAACCACCTATCAGAACGGACCAAAGTATCCGCACTCCCTTTAACGGTGGAGATAGCCGTCTTACGCTAATCGTAGGGAAACCAACCTTTCACGCAGAAGCTCGGAAGTGATATTCACGCATTTCCATACCGCTGACCTTACACCGCCGTCAGCTCGCTTTGGATATGTGGTTAAAACACGTTACTGTCTTCGTCACAGCCTTTACCAATCGTAATATTAACACAAAGTTTTTGAAAAATCAATACTTTAGTGATTAAAAAACTTTTTTGCGGAAAAAATAGGCAGTAAGGAAGTGTTTATATGGTGAAAAAACAAACTTTTATAAAAATAGTATCGTTTTTATCTGCGGTGATTTTGGTTGTGGGCGGCTTTGCAATTAAAGAAAGAGCCAAAAGTCGCAAATACAGGCTTTTGATAGAAAATCAGTATTCAAGAGCATTTGAACAACTTTCCAGTAGTCTTAACAACATAAGTATGGCGATGGAAAAGACCATATATGTATCATCGGCAAAAAAAATGAGTTCGCTCTCTGCCGAGATTTTTGGCGAGGCGGAGCTTGCAAAATCAGCGCTTTCCGAGTTGCCTATGGGGGAAAGCAACATATCGACAATCTACCGATTTTTATCGCAGGTGGGTAACTATGCATTAGCGGTTTCTAAAAACTTAACAAGTGAAAACATCGTTACCAATAAGCAACGTGAAGAGCTAAAATTACTTAGTGATACGGCAAAAACGGTAACACAGGTTATAAATGATTCGGGTATAGAATATAACACACCTGAGCAATGGGCGCAGGAGGTTGAAAACAAATTAAATGATGCTGTAAGCGAGCAAGGACTTGCATCTTCACTAACGCAACTTGAAGAGGATTTGTCTGATTATCCAACACTTATATATGACGGACCGTATTCCGACCACATACTCGACAAGCAACCGCTTATGACAGCCAGTGCTAAAGAATATTCAGAAGCAGAGGCTTTAGAGGTGGCGCGTCAGGTGGCAGGTGAGAAAGAAAATCTTATATTTGAAGATATGCAAAAGGGCAAAATAGAATGCTACCGTTTTGCCGATAACAACATAAACATTACGGTAAGCAAATCGGGCGGATATGTGGTTTATATGAGGAAAAATCGAGTTGTAGGGGATAGCATATTATCATACGAGCAGGCGTTGTCAAAAGCTGAAATTTTTTTAGAAGATATGCAAATAACAAGCCTTGTTGATACGTATTTTTATACCGATAACGGCGTTTGTGTTATAAATTTTGCCTATCTTGACGGGCAGACAATTTGTTATACCGACCTTATAAAAGTTGGAGTCGCGATGGATACAGGCGAGATAATGCTATTGGAAACTGCCGGATATCTTACCAACCACACTGACCGCGCGTTTCAAGTGCCACATTTTACCGTTGAGCAAGCTATGGAGAAAATTAGCAGTGACCTTGAGGTCGAAAAAACATCAATAACGCTGATTCCTACGGATTCGGGCGGTGAGGTGCGCTGTTATGAGTTCTTGTGTAAAGGCGAAAAGGAACAAGAAATATTGGTGTATATAAATGTCGCTACGCTCGAAGAAGAGCAGATTTATATCTTGCTAAAAACAGACGGGGGAACTCTTGTGAAATAACCTTGATATTTAATAGAAAAAATACTATAATAATTCCGTACAATATTTGTGCGGAATTTGTTTTTTGTTGGTGCTGTTTTATGCCGTTAGTAGAAAAAGTTGAACATATTTATGAGCCGAATCCGCTTGCGTGTGGGCAGGCTACTCTTGCAATGCTGTCGGGGGTAGATGTGTATGAGATATTTAAACTTGTAAACACTGAAAAAGAAACCACCCTCAAAGATATGAAGGCGGCTTTGAAACAATTAGATATTTCTTTTGAAGAATCTAGGGTAGAGGTACGTGATAAAAAAGATTTGCCGCGCGTGGCGCTCCTTAGTCTTGAAACGCCCAAGTGCTGGCATTGGTCGCTTTTTTTTGACGGTGTATTTTATGACCCTGAATATGGGGTATGTGATGATTTTCCACCCAGTAATCGCCGCTATTTTTGGGAGATAATGGGTTGACAAGATAGTGCATACAGATTAAAATTATAAAGAAAAAACGGATTGCCGCGCCGACCAATCGGCTCGCAATGACGATTTATTAAAAAAAACTTGGGTGATTAATATGGTAAAGGTTTCTCCGTCGGTGCTGACAGCCGATTTTTTGACACTTTCAGATAGTATTAAAAAGCTTGAAGATGCAGGGGTTGATATGCTGCATCTTGATGTTATGGACGGTATTTTTGTGCCAAACATTTCGTTTGGGTTACCCGTTATAAAATCAATAAAGGCGCACACAAGCCTACCGCTTGACGTACACCTTATGATAGATCGTCCTCACAGATACATAGAGGAATTTGTAAAATATGCCGACCTTTTAGGTTTTCACTATGAAGCAGGTTCTGATAATGAGGAAACATTAAAAAGGATAAGGAAACTCGGTTGCAAGAGCTGTATTACAATTAAACCCGCAACAGCCGCAGAAGAAATTTTTCCACTTTTGCCGCTTTGTGATATGGTGCTTGTAATGTCGGTAGAGCCAGGCTTTGGCGGACAGAAGTTTATGCCCGTAGCGCTTGATAAAATTAAAGCAATTAAGGCAGAGTGTGAGCGTCAGGGACTACAGGTTGATATCGAGGTTGACGGCGGTATAAATGCAGAAACTGCGCCACTTGCAGTAGCGGCAGGTGCCAACGTATTGGTAGCGGGCAATTTCTTGTTCTCTGCTGATGATATGGGAGCTAAGGTAAAAGAAATCAAGGCGCTTTAAATGCTTTTTGCATTTGTGATATCGCGTTGTCTTTACATATAAGTTTTCCTTTGAGTTTTATTTCATTAATGTGTAATTTATCTTTAAAAACGATATTTTTACTTTTGGATAAATTTAATGCGCTATTGGTGAATATTAGTAGCTGATAATAACTGCAAGAGGTGTAAAGGCTGCTGCTTATAATATTCGATGTTTTAGCGTTGCAGATATATTCAATAAGGCTGTTGCTGTCATTAAAAAGTATTACATATTCACATATACTTATTTTGCGGTATCTTTTAATTTTTCTTCTGCGCAAATGTTTGTGAAATTTCATAAAAGGCACCTTTTGTGTTGTATAAAATTTTTCTGCACAGTAAATACTTTTTAAGAGGTGTTTAACATGGCAGAAGAAAACAAAAGAAAAGAGTTTTGGGGAATATTTATAAAATCAGCGGTTATTACCATTTCGGTAATCGTTTTAATTTTGATAGGATATTTTACTGCGGGATTTTTATCCGGCGGTTTGTAGAAAGGATAATTTATGGATTACAGTTTTTTAAAAAGCGGTACAGACGTGCGCGGTATAGCATCAGATTTGGGTGGAAGGGCAGTAGAGCTTACCGACAGCGCGGTGTATAATATTACCGCGGCTTTTGCTGTGTGGTGCGTGAATCGATTCAGCAAGCCTGCAAATGAACTGAAAATAGCAGTCGGTCACGATTCGCGTATTACGGCTGAAAGAATATCGGGCGGTGTTATAAAGGCGTTATCAAATGCGGGAATAACCGTATTGGATTGCGGTCTGGCTTCTACCCCTGCTATGTTTATGACTACCGTTGATTTACATACGGATGCCGCTATACAGATTACGGCAAGCCATCACCCGTTTGACCGAAACGGTCTTAAGTTTTTCATAGGCACAGGCGGTCTTGAGGGCAGTGATATATCGGAGATTTTATCACTTGCATCAAACGGTGAAGAACTGATAAGTCAAGAAAAAGGTGCGGTAAAACAATGTGACTATATGAAAGATTATGCTGCCCGTCTTCGTGATATGATAGTCCGTGAGGTAGGCAAAGGCGATAAGCCGCTTGATAGTTATCATATAGTGGTAGATGCCGGTAACGGTGTTGGCGGATTTTATGCCAATAACGTATTAGCTCCGCTTGGTGCAAATATTAGTGGCAGTCAGTTTTTAGAGCCTGACGGTATGTTTCCTAATCACATACCAAACCCCGAAAACAAGCAAGCGATAGAAAGTATCTGCGATGCAGTAAGACAGAGCAAAGCAGATTTTGGTGTTATATTTGATACCGATGTTGACCGCGCAGGTTGCGTTGACGGTGACGGAAATGAAATAAACCGCAACCGCCTTATTGCCATTGCGGCATATATTGCTTTATGTGGCAAAAAAGGTGGCACAATAGTTACCGACTCGGTTACATCTGACGGACTTAAAAAGTATATTCAGGAAGATTTAGGTGGTGTGCATTACCGCTACCGTCGTGGGTATAAAAATGTAATTAACAAAGCGATGGAATTATGTGAGCAGGGTATAGATTGCCCACTTGCGATTGAAACCTCGGGTCACGCAGCGTTAAAAGAAAATTACTTCCTTGATGACGGCGCTTACCTTGCTACCAAAATCATAATTGAGCTTGCAAAGGGCACCGATATTAAAGCATTACTTTCTACAATGGAGATGCCCGTTGAAGAAGCAGAATACCGTTTTAATATACTTGAAAAAGATTTCCGCACATATGGTCAAAACGTGATTGACAAACTCGAGAATTTTGCGGCAGCAAAGGACGGATACATTATTGCCGATGATAACCGCGAGGGTATAAGAGTTTCGACCAAACAGGGTTGGTTCTTGTTGCGCCTTAGCGTTCACGACCCCGTAATGCCGATGAACTTTGAAAGTAATGAGGCAGGCGGAATCAAAGTTATGAAACAAAAACTTAAAGAGTTTTTTGAAAGCTTTTCAAAACTTGAAATACCAAAGGATTTTTAAAAATTCATAATGCATAATTGAGATTCGGTTAAGTCACGACTTATTTATGAAGCCGTGGCTTGATTTTTAGCCCATAAATATCCTAAATACAAAATTATAAGCCACAGCTTAAGTTTTTAAGCTGTGGCTTGATTTTATGGTAATTGTGCATTATGCATTGTGAATTGTTAAAGCACTTTACTTAAGAAATCTTTAAGTCTTGGGCATTGTGGATTGCCGAAAATTTCTTCGGGGGTGCCTTCTTCGGCGATTATGCCTTCATCAATAAATATGATGCGGTCGGCTACCTCACGGGCAAAGCCCATTTCGTGCGTTACAATTGCCATTGTCATACCGCTTGCGGCAAGGTCCTTTATAACGGTAAGAACCTCGCCAACCATTTCTGGATCGAGAGCGCTTGTTGGCTCGTCAAACAGCATAACCTCGGGGTCCATACAAAGCGCACGCACTATAGCGACACGTTGCTTCTGTCCGCCCGAAAGCTGTGATGGGTATGCGTCGGCACGGTCGGCAAGTCCTACCTTTTCAAGTAATGCCATAGCCTTTGCCTCGGCGTCTGCCTTGCTCATTTTAAGCAGCTTTATGGGCGCAATGGTCATATTTTTAAGTATGGTCATATGGGGGAAAAGATTGAACTGCTGAAACACCATACCCATTTTTTGACGGTGGATATTTATATCTGTTTCAGGGTCGGTAATGTTAACATCGTTAAAATAAATACTACCGTCGGTGGGGTATTCAAGCAGGTTAAGGCAACGTAAAAAGGTTGATTTACCCGAACCCGACGCGCCAATGATTACAACAACCTCACCGCGTTTGATTTCGGAGTTAATACCCTTTAAAACCTCAATTTTGCCAAAGCTTTTTACAAGATTTTCAACCTTTATTAAAGTTTCATTAGTGGTCACTCTTACGCAGCCTCCTTTCTAAAATTCCAAGCAGTTTTGTGAGAATTACAACTATTACAAGATATATAACAGCAAGGCTTATGTAAGGAACATAAGGTAAATATGTTTTACTGATGATGTTCTGTGTTTGTTTTGTGACATCGCGAAGAGCGATAACAGATACCAAAGAAGTATCTTTAAGCAGGGTAATCATCTCATTACCAAGGGCGGGTAGAATGTTTTTTATAGCCTGTGGAATAACTATATACCACATAGTCTGAATGTAGTTAAAGCCAAGGCTACGTCCCGCCTCGGTTTGTCCGACATTTATGGACATAAGACCCGAGCGTGCAATTTCGGCAACGTAAGCGCCTGAATTTATACCTAAAGTAATAATACCGCAAAGTGTCATACCCGTATCGGTTTTTGGTATCATAATTACAAATCCCATAAGCAATAATTGTACCATCATAGGCGTGCCGCGGATTACGGTGAGATACAGCTTGCAAAAGCTGTTAAGGGCACGCAAAATAAACGGAGGCTTTTTGTTTATAAAACTGTCATGTAAGGTGCGTATTATTGCGATAATAAGACCTAAAATTACACCAAGGATTAATGCTCCAATGGTTACGATAAATGTAATTTTGAGACCGTCTGTAAAAAACTTCCAACGGTCTTCATATATAAACGTTTGAAAAAGTTGATAAAAAAGATTTTGCAACCACTCTGGGCAGGCTTGTATCCAAGCGGGCGCGGTGGTAATCCATTGTGAAAAAGTAATAATGCCCATTAATGCACCAACCTTTATAAGTAGTATGGGGCTGACTTTTGTCAGTCTAAAACACGCTAAAAAGGGGCGACATCATAAAATGTCGCTCCTTTAAAGGTTAAAGATAAGCTGTAAATTATTCAGCAGGGATATATTTGTTAACGATTTTATCAATAGTACCGTCAGCCTTAAGCTCTGCCATAGCGGTGTTGATTTTTTCAAGAAGCTCGGTGTTTTCTTTGGCAATTGCGATAGCGTAGTCCTCGGTTACATATTCGGTATCAAGAATTTTAAGACCTTCATTAGCTGCAACAAAGTTCTTTGCGGGCTCGTTATCAATGATAACGCAATCAACCTGATCATTATTTAAAGCAGCAACAGCCAATGCACCGTTATTGTACTGCTTAACATAGTCCTGACCATAGTCGTCTGTGCAGTAGATATCGCCTGTAGTACCTGCTTGAACACCTATTGTTTTGCCCTCAAGGTCATCAACGGTTGCGATTTCGGAATCCTCTTTAACAATGATTACCTGAATACCTGTAGCATATGAATCAGAGAAGTTAACAGATTCTTTACGCTCGTCGGTAACGGTCATACCTGCGAGAACTACGTCAACAGAGCCACCTGCACATGCAGTGATAAGAGAATCAAATTCCATATCCTTAATTTCAAGCTCCATACCAAGCTTTTCAGCAATTGCTGCTGCAATTTCAGCATCGATACCTACGATATTGCCGTCATCATCAACAAACTCGTATGGAGGGAATGCAGCGTTTGTACCCATTGTAAGTACGTTATCCTCTTTTGCACCGCAACCAGCGAAGCAGCAAAGCATAGCGAGTGCTAAAACTACTGCAAAGATTTTCTTTAAATTTTTCATTTTTGTTACCTCATTTCAAAAATTAAAATATTAATTACAAATTATGTAATTTGTTGATGAAGTGATTGTAACACATTATATAACACTTGTCAAGTAAAAATGCATAAATATTTTTAAATAAATGAATTTTTTGGCAAATATGCAAAAAATAATGCATATTCACTCCTAAACAAGAGAAAATATGCATTGTTTTTAATAAAAACTATGCAATTCTAATCGTTGTTCTTCCTTTATCATGGATAAGACAGTCAGTATGTTTTTGTATGTCGTCTCAAGAACGTCAGGGTTAGCGGTGATATCGGATGCGGTTAATTGCCCTATATAAATTGATATTTTATCTAAAAACTCGTGATTTACAAAGATTGACATTTTTTCTTTTTGATTTTTCCAATTTTCTTCTAGAACCGAAGCGGTAATGGTTTGATTACGGTATTTCTCTATATCTGATGCAGTCTGCTTGCATAATTTATCTATATATGAATGGCTACAAAAGCAAATAGTAATTAATAAGATTAAAATTATGCTTGCGGGAATAAGCCTTTTCATATTTTAAATTTCACTACCTTTTTTAATTATTGTGTGATTTCCTTCGCGGTCGAGCGTCATTAAAAATATTTGTTTTGCGGTTGTTTGTTTCGATTTTAGTATTTTGTTTAGTTTGACAGGTTCAAAATTTAGCGCTTTTAGTGATTCGTAAATTATTTTACCATCACTTATTACAGGCAGAGGTAAATATTCGTCGGGAAGATTCAATTCAATATCTTTAATGGTTACGTTTTGCGCATCCTTTTTAAGCAGTACGCTTAAATTGCCGTTGACCTCTAAGACGGCAAAGGCAACATCGGATATGTTAAAAACATTTTGAATACGGAGCTGCTCTATAAGATCTACTACAGTCATACGGACATCACTCATAGCCTTTTGATCTATAACTCCGTTTTTTATAATTACTACCGATTTACCGTTTAAAAGCTTGCGAATGCAAAAACTTTTCATTGAAAGTATAGAGATAATTATTTCAAGAAAAACTAAAACTAAAATTGCGGCAACACCTATAGAGACGGGTTGTTCATTGTCTTGAAGTGGTATGGCTGCGATTTCGGATATGAGTAGAGTTACAACCAATTCGTTGGGCTGCATATCACCAATCTGCCGCTTGCCCATAAGCCG
>JAZSBS010000009.1:0-8075 GCA_045602525.1 Acutalibacteraceae bacterium | reverse complement strand
AGCAGGGTGACCCGTCTACCGAGTTTGCAACCTCAAAAATGTTGGAAGTGAAAATATGTGCATCAAGCGACAGCAATTTAAGGTTGTCCTTTATTTTTTGCAGATTTTCCTCGCTGTAGCCCGGGTCCATAACCATAAATTTAAGGTCGAAATTTACCTCGCTGTACCGCTGCAGCATACGCATTAAAACCGCCAGCAGCATCGAATCCTTGCCGCCCGAAATACAAACGGCTATGCTATCGTTTTCCTTTATAAGCTCATATTCTTTAACGGCGCCCACGAAATTATTCCAAATAACCTTACGGTATCTTTTAATAATACTGCGCTCAATTTCTATTTGCTTTGAAAGTTCTCTCTTCATATTTTCTCTCTTCTTAAATTAAAAATCACTGCACCTATTATTATAGATGCAGTGATAATAATTTGCAATATTTTTTATGCTTTTTTAGCAGTAGCGAGTTTTAAAACAACAAGTGTGCCGATAGTTAAAACAACACCGATGGGAAGAACTATCATCCAGTTGTTTACAAAGCCTGCAAGTATATATGTAACAAAGGAAATACCGGCTACTGTAAGAGCGTAAGGCAACTGAGTTGAAACGTGGTTTATGTGGTTGCACTGAGCACCTGCGGAGGACATAATGGTTGTATCCGAAATGGGTGAGCAGTGGTCGCCGCAAACCACACCTGCAAGACAAGCTGACATACCGATAGTTCCAAGCGCGCTTCCAACGGGGAATATTGCAAGAACTATAGGAATAAGGATACCGAAGGTTCCCCAAGAGGTACCTGTTGCAAAGGAAATTCCACAAGCAACGAGGAATATAATTGCAGGTAAGAAATTCTGAAGACCGCCTGCATTTTCAAGGGCATTTTCAACAAAGGTGCTGGACTCTAAAAGACCTGTCATATTCTTAAGGGAAGTAGCAAGGGTTAAAATAAGGATGGCAGGTACCATTGCCTTAAAGCCCTTAGGAATTGAAGCCATTGCCTGATTGAAGGTAATAAGACGTCTTGCAATAAAGTATATAATAATAACTACCAAAGCAATAAGTCCGCCCCAAGGAAGAGCAACTGTAGCATCGGTATTACCGAAAGCATCGGCAAAGTTAAGTCCGCCGCTCTGACCTACATAATAAAGGGCATAAACACAAACTGCGATAAGAACAAGAATCGGGAAAACAAGGTCAATAACACGGGCGTGAGATTTATCGAGAACCTCTTCCTCATCATACTCAACCTCATCCTCATCCTTAACCTCGCCGCCAAATGTAAACAGGTCGCCCTTAGCTGCATTCATTTCGTGTAATCTCATTGGGCCGTAATCAAACTTCATAAGAGTAAGAGCTATAATGAACACGAAGGTTAAAAGTGAATAGAAGTTATAAGGAATTGCCTGAATAAAGAGAGAAAGACCATCCTGACCCTCGGGAACATACTCAGAAACGGCTGCTGCCCAAGAAGAGATAGGAGCTATCATACAAATAGGAGCTGCCGTAGCATCTATTAAATAAGATAACTTAGCTCTGGAAATCTTTGCCTCATCTGTTACAGGACGCATAACTGCGCCAACGGTTAGGCAGTTAAAATAGTCATCAATAAAGATAAGAACACCGAAAACGAAGGTTGCAAGGGCTGCGCCCACCTTACCCTTGACATTCTTGGCTGCCCAGTTACCAAATGCCTGAGAGCCACCTGCATTGTTAAGAAGCGCCACTATAGCGCCAAGCACTACAAGGAACACGAAGATACCTGCGGTACCTGATACAGATTCAATGAGGCCTTCATTGGTAATCTTATTAACTGTTTCAAGGGGCTTAAAGCCTGAAGCTAAAAGTCCACCTGCTAAAACACCTACAAATAATGAGGAATAAACCTCTTTAGTGATAAGCGCCAAGCCTATTGCCACAACGGGTGGGAATAGTGACCATAAGGTTCCAACGGGTTCGGTTATCGGACCTGTGAAAGCACAAAGTACGCCGAATGCCACTATGAAAGCAAATATGAGCACTTTAGGGATGATTTTTTTTGCTGTCATTTTTATCTCCTCCTAAAAATAAAACGGTAAACACTAAAAGCGCTTACCGTAAAAGATACAAATCCTTTGATAGCACTCCACGCAATGTGACAGTATACTACATATTCTGCAATATACCAACAATTTACCTTCGGATAAAGATAAACCGTTTCGGCGGCCTCCCCTTTCACACCCCGCTTATCCGAGCGTTTTTGGTGCTACTAATGTCAACCGCGCCTCTATCGATAGAAAAATAATACCATACTATTTATTATATGTCAACTTTTTTTGACAAAATAAAACCCCGACTCAGTCGGGGTTTAAATCAATTAATCGTTAACGTAAGGAAGAAGTGCTACCTGACGTGCGCGCTTGATAGCGGTTGTAAGAGCACGCTGATGCTTTGCACAGGTGCCTGTTGCACGGCGGGGTAAAATCTTTGCGCGTTCAGAAACGAACTTGCGAAGACGAGCTACATCCTTATAATCGATTTCTTCTACACGGTCAGCACAGAAATGGCAAACCTTTTTACGAGCCTTTCTGAATGCGGGCTTATCGTTCTTTTCCATTTAAAAGTTCCTCCTTTATCAAATTAAAAGAGTATTAAAAGGGAAGATCATCATCCATACCGCCGATTTCGGTGAAATCACCGGCATCAGCATTAGAATAGGATGCTGCGCTATCATCAGCGCCTGCAGATGCAGAATCCCTCTTAGACTCAACAAACTGGGCATTATTAACAACAACCTCAAAAGCAGTACGGTTATTGCCGTTCTTATCGGTATAACGGCGGGTCTGAATAGAGCCCTCGATACCAATCATATTGCCCTTCTTAAAATACTTTGTGATGAACTCAGCATTCTGACGCCAAGCAACAATGTTGATAAAATCAGCCTGAGTTTCTTCGCCTGAACGGTAACGGCGACTTACGGCGATGGAGAATGAAGTCACTGAGATACCGTTGGGAGTGGTTTTAAGCTCCGGATCGGCAGTAAGGCGACCAGTTAAAACAACAAGATTAAACATAATTTAAAAATCCTCCATTACTTTTTGATTACCATAACGCGAAGAACGCCATCGGTAATTCCGGCTACACGCTCAAGCTCTGCGGGGAACTCGGGAGCGCTTGTAAATGTGGTGAACACATAGTAGCCCTCAGCCTCATCGTTGATGAGATAAGCAAGACGGCGCTTGCCCCATTCGTCAACGTTTTCAACTGTACCATTCTTAGCGATAAGGTCATTAAACTTATCCTTAAGAGCGTTAACGGCATCATCACCGCCTGCTACAGAATAGATAAGAGCAGCCTCATACTTATTGGTCATTTCGTTGCACCTCCTTCTGGACATTTGGCCATGCGCGGTTACGCACAGCAAGGACTTAAACGGCATATTTCTCCGTTTAGCACAGATCATTATAACAACTAAAGACAAAATAGTCAACAACTTTTTTTACTTTACTTAGTTGATTTTTTTATATATAGATGTTAAAATATAGAAAACTGTGCTTGGGGTGAGTAAATGTATATTACAGAAAAAGAAAAGCGCACACCCGTAACAAGTGAATATGATGCCGTTATTGTGGGCGGCGGTATTGCAGGTATCTCTGCCGCTTTAGCAGCCTCGAGAAACGGCGCTAAGACCTTGCTCATAGAAAGAGAATATATGTTGGGCGGTCTTGCCACGGCAGGACTTATAATTATTTATTTGCCTATTTGTGATGGAAAAGGCACACAGGTTTGCTATGGCATTGCCGAGGAGCTAATAAAGCTTTCGGTTGCCGATGGCGGCGAATATCCTTATAAAGCTGAAGACTGGATAAATGATGAAGAAGTAAAAAAAGGCCGCTACCTTACCTACTATAATCCAAACGTATTCGCCGTACGGTGCGAACAGCTGCTCATTAAAAATAAAGTAGATATTCTTTACGGTACTGCCGTTTGCGATACAATATGTGAGGATGACTTTATCACCCATCTTATAACCGAAAACAAATCAGGACGGCAGGCTATTTCGGTAAAAACCGTTGTTGACTGCACGGGAGATGCGGATATATGCCATCTTGCAGGTGAAGAAACTGCTTTATCCGAGCGTGGTGGCAATATTCTTGCCGCTTGGTTTGTTGAAACCCTTAATGGAGAAACCCTTTTGCGCCCTGTTGGAGCCTGTGATTCTCAACAGAAAAACGATGAGCTTGAGGTGGTTAAAACCACCAAATCCATTTCAGGTATAGATGCCAAAGAAAATTCTGACAGAACCATACTTTCCCACAAACTAATGCTTGAAGAATTTTTCAAAAACGGCCCCTTATCAGAAAGTCACTCCCTTGCCACTATGCCTTCAATACCCCAACTCCGCATGACAAGGCGAATAGTGGGTAAATATACTCAAGGCGAAAACGAGATGCACAAGGAATATGCAGATAGCGTAGGTCTTTATCCCGACTGGAAAAAGTGCGGACCTATATATGAGCTTCCATTCTCCTGCCTTAAGGGTGAAAGGATAAAAAATCTTCTTGCGGCAGGCAGATGCATTTCATCGGATGATGATTTATGGGATATAACAAGAGTTATCCCCGTTTGCGCGGTTTCGGGAGAAGCAGCAGGCACTGCAGCTGCTATGGCGCATAATCTTGACGAAATAGATATTTCCGCTTTGCAGGGAAAATTAAGAAAACAAAATGTTAAAATTCACGAAAAGGAGTTATAATTATGCTTCTTGCTATTGATATTGGTAACACTAATTTAACGCTTGGAGTTTATGATGAAAGCGTTCTGCTTTTCACCGCAAGACTCGCTACCGATACACGTCTTACAAGCGACCAATATGCCGTTGAAATCAAGGATATCCTTGCTCTTCACGAAATAGATTACAGCGCCGTTGAGGATTGTATCATATCCTCGGTGGTTCCCACTGTGGCAAGTGCAGTTGCAAGGGCTATTTCCCTTTTATGCCATATTGTTCCGTTGGAACTCGGTCCCGGACTCAAAACAGGGCTTAATATAAAAATTGATAACCCCGCTCAGCTCGGCGCGGATTTGGTAGCGGGCGCTGTTGGCGCAATAGCCGAATATACCCTTCCCTGCATCGTAATTGATATGGGAACTGCTACTACGGTAAGCGTTATAAACAGCGAAGGTCAGTTTTTAGGCGGCTCTATTGCGGCAGGCGTTATGCTAACCCTTAAGGCTCTTAGCGAAAACACCTCTCAGCTACCCTCAATAAACATTTCGGCTCCCCCATCGGTTATCGGCAGAAACACTGTTGACTGTATGCGTTCAGGTCTGATTTTAGGCACTGCATCTATGATTGATGGGCTAATTGAAAGGATTTCCGAAGAGCTTGATGAAATACCAACCGTTGTAGCAACGGGTGGACTTTCAAAGGAAATTATCACCCACTGCAAGAGCGATATAATCTATAATGAAAATCTGCTTCTTGACGGTCTTAGGGAAATTTACGAGAAAAATAAATAAACCGTATGTTAAGCCTTAATGGCTATGACATAAATTTATGAACTGTATCTTTTTAAGAACAGTATCGGAGGTAATTTTATGACAAACAAAAGTAAGGAAAGCACTAAAAAATTAGTGCTTGGCGCCGTGCTTACGGCGCTTGTAGTAGTTTTACAGCTGCTTGGCTCATTCATCCACTTAGGTCCTTTTTCCATTTCTTTGGTTTTGGTGCCTATCGTTATCGGCGCTGCAATGTGCGGATATAAAATCGGCGGATGGTTAGGGTTTGTTTTCGGCGTTGCTGTGCTTTTAAGCGGCGATGCGGCTGCTTTTTTTACAGTGGATGTTGTAGGAACTATTGTAACAGTTCTTGTTAAGGGTACCCTTTGCGGACTTTTAGCAGGAATAACCTATAAGTTTGTTGCAAAGCATAACCAATACCTTGCCGTTATGTTAGCAGCGGTTGTATGCCCTGTTGTTAATACGGGTGTTTTCCTGCTCGGCTGCAAAGTTTTCTTTATGAGCACTATTACTCAGTGGGGTATTGCAGAGGGCTTCAGTAATGCAGCATCCTATATGTTCTTAGGTCTTGCAGGAGGCAACTTTATATTTGAGCTTGTAACAAATATTATTCTCGCCCCCGTTATTTTAAGAGTTATCAATTTTAGAAACAGATAAATTTTTGCCGCCGCTATTTAAAAGCGGCGGTTTTTATGTGAAAAAATCATAGTTTTTATCTAAGTTTTCGGTTTAACTTTGGTTTTTTATCATATAAATCCAAATTTTTGCAAAAAAGTCTTTATTTTTGTAAATGAATTTGTTATAATGACATAGATACCACGCATATTTATATATGTTATGGTCTAATCAGTTAAAAATGGATTTATATCCACAAATTATTTAGGAGGTTGATTCGTAAATGAGTCACAAGTTTGTTTACCTTTTTAGCGAGGGCGACGCATCCATGCGTGAACTCCTCGGCGGTAAGGGTGCTAACCTTGCTGAGATGACCAAAATTGGTCTTCCCGTTCCTCAGGGTTTCACTGTTACTACTGAGGCTTGCACACAGTACTATGAGGATGGCAGAAAGATCAACGATGATATTCAGGCACAGATTATGGAATACATCGATAAGATGGAAGGCATCACCGGCAAGAAGTTCGGCGATAAGGAAAATCCCCTTCTCGTTTCTGTTCGTTCAGGTGCTCGTGCATCCATGCCCGGTATGATGGATACTATCCTCAACCTTGGTCTTAATGAAGATGTTGTTGAAACTATGGCTGCTAAGAGCGGCAATGCTCGTTGGGCTTATGACTGCTACAGAAGATTCATCCAGATGTATTCTGACGTAGTTATGGAAGTTGGTAAGAAGTACTTTGAAGAGCTTATCGACAAGATGAAGGAAGAAAAGGGCGTTACTCAGGACGTTGATCTTACTGCTGACGACCTTAAGACTCTTGCAGAGCAGTTCAAGGCTGAATACAAGAATAAGATCGGTAAGGACTTCCCCACCGATCCCAAGGAACAGTTAATGGGCGCTGTTGAGGCTGTTTTCCGTTCTTGGGACAACCCCCGCGCTAACGTTTACCGTCGTGACAACGATATTCCTTATTCTTGGGGTACCGCTGTTAACGTACAGATGATGGCTTTCGGTAATATGGGTGATAACTGCGGTACAGGCGTTGCCTTTACCCGTGACCCCGCTACCGGTGAACCCGGCCTTATGGGTGAGTTCCTCACCAATGCTCAGGGTGAAGATGTTGTTGCCGGCGTTCGTACTCCTATGCCTATCGCTGAGATGGCTCAGAAGTTCCCCGCAGCATTTGAAGAATTCAACAAGGTTTGCGCTATCCTTGAAGATCACTATCGCGATATGCAGGATATGGAATTCACTGTTGAAGACGGCAAGCTTTATATGCTTCAGACCCGTAACGGTAAGCGTACCGCTAAGGCTGCTCTTAAGATTGCTTGTGACCTCGTTGATGAGGGTATGATCGATAAGAAGCAGGCTGTTGCTATGATCGACCCCAGAAACCTTGATACTCTTCTCCATCCCCAGTTCGACGTTAAGGCTTTGAAAGCTGCTACTCCTGCAGGTAAGGGTCTCGGCGCTTCTCCCGGAGCTGCTTGCGGTAAGGTTGTATTCACTGCTGAAGATGCTGAAATCTGGAATGCAAGAGGCGAAAAGGTTGTTCTCGTTCGTCTTGAAACCTCTCCCGAAGATATCACCGGTATGAAGGCTTCTCAGGGTATTCTTACCGTTCGTGGCGGTATGACTTCTCACGCTGCCGTTGTTGCTCGTGGTATGGGTACCTGCTGTGTATCCGGTTGCGGCGACATCATTATGGATGAAGAAAATAAGAAGTTCACTCTTGCAGGCAAGACCTACAATGAGGGCGACTATATTTCAATCCACAGTCCAACATGTAACATCTACGACGGTATCACCCCCACAGTTGATGCTGAAATCGCAGGCGAATTCGGCAGAATCATGGCTTGGGCTGACAAGTACAGAACTCTTAAGGTCCGTACAAATGCTGATACTCCCGCTGATGCTAAGAAGGCTCGTGAGCTCGGTGCAGAAGGTATCGGTCTCTGCCGTACA
>JAZSBS010000008.1:0-27065 GCA_045602525.1 Acutalibacteraceae bacterium | reverse complement strand
AAGAGTGGGGTACTGCCGTTTTTGATTATGGCCGACCTCCCGTAATGAGTTTTTTGGTTTCAAATGCCTTGTTTTGGCTTGATGAGTTTCATATTGACGGATTGCGTGTTGATGCGGTAGCATCAATGCTTTATCTTGACTATGGCAGAAATGACGGCGAGTGGTTACCCAATAGCTATGGCGGCAGAGAGCATCTTGAAGCAATAGAGCTTTTGCGTCAGGTAAACTTGGCGGCGTTTGAAGCTAATCCTGCAGTTATGATGATTGCAGAGGAATCAACCGCATGGCCTATGGTTACAAAGCCAGTCGCTGACGGCGGTCTTGGGTTTAACTTTAAATGGAATATGGGTTGGATGAATGATATGCTGCGGTATATGTCGCTTGACCCTTATTTTAGAAAGCATAATCACGATTGCCTTACCTTTTCGTTTTTTTATGCGTTCAGCGAAAATTTTGTACTACCGATTTCACACGACGAGGTCGTGCATGGTAAATGCTCGCTTATAAATAAAATGCCGGGCGAATACGGGCAAAAGTTTGCCAATCTTCGCGCGTTTTATGCCTATATGATGGCACATCCGGGTAAAAAACTGCTTTTTATGGGTCAGGAATTTGCGCAATTTATTGAGTGGAAGTATGATGCGGCTCTTGATTGGCTGCTGCTCGACTATGATGCTCATAAAAAGATGCAGGAGTATGTAAAAGACCTTAATAATTTTTATTTGAAAAACAGTCAACTTTGGGAGATTGATTATTCTTGGGAAGGCTTTTCGTGGATATCTAACGATGACTACACACAAAGCATAATTTCATTTCGTCGTAAAAATAAAGCGGGGGATGAAATTATCTGCGTATGCAACTTTGTACCGGTAGACAGACACGATTACCGCATAGGTGTGCCTGTAGAGGGTAGTTATAAAAGGCTGTTCAGCTCTGCCGATACAAAATACGGCGGTGCAGGTGGTGTAGCCGAGGTTTATCAAAGTGAAAATACCGATATACATGGGTATGAAAATTCGATATTATTGGACATACCCGGTCTTTCGGTAACATATTATAAAGTACCAAAGAAACGCAAAACTAATACAAAAAAACAAAACTTAAAACTAATGGGCAAATAAAAAAAGGAGATGTTTTTGTGATTAAGAAAAAATGTGTTGCAATGCTTCTTGCCGGCGGACAGGGTAGCCGTCTCGGTGTGCTTACCGGTAAAATTGCAAAACCCGCAGTACCCTATGGCGGAAAATACCGAATTATCGATTTTCCGCTTTCAAATTGCACCAACTCGGGTATTGATACGGTGGGCATTCTTACTCAGTACAAGCCGCTTGAGCTTAACGACTATGTTGGCTCGGGCAAGCCGTGGGATTTGGACCGTTTAAATGGCGGCGTACACATTTTGCCTCCGTATCAGGGTCAGAAGGGCGGCGATTGGTACAAGGGCACTGCTAATGCGATTTATCAGAACCTTGAATTTATCGAGCGCTACAACCCCCAATATGTACTTATTTTGTCGGGCGACCACATTTATAAAATGGACTACTCTAAAATGATAGAACAGCACGAGGCAACAGGCGCTGCGTGCACAATTTCTGTTTTGGAGGTATCGCTCGAAGAGGCTTCACGCTTTGGTATTATGAACACAAACCGTGATGGCAGTATTTACGAATTTGAAGAAAAGCCAAAGAACCCAAAGAGTCAGTTGGCCTCTATGGGTATATATGTATTTACTTGGGAGAAATTAAAGAAATATCTTACCGAGGATAACGAAAATCCCGAATCAGACAATGACTTTGGTAAAAACATCATTCCACTGATGCTAAATAACGGTGAGCTTATGATGGTTTACCGCTTCAGCGATTATTGGAAGGATGTTGGTACGGTTGATTCCCTCTGGGAAGCAAATCTTGACCTGCTTAATCCAAAGATTGACCTTAACCTTTCTGACCGTGACTGGCGTATCTATTCTCGTACGGTAGCACTACCTCCGCAGTATATTTCAGATACTGCCAAGGTAGAACATTCACTCGTAACCGACGGTTGTGAGGTTTGCGGCGCGCTTGATTACTCTATCCTTTTCGAAAATGTAACGGTTGAAGAGGGCGCAAGTGTTGAATATTCTCTTGTAATGCCGGGCGCAGTTATCAAAAAAGGTGCAAAGGTTAAGTACTCGATAATTGCTGAAGATGTTGTTGTAGAAGAGGATGCTTCAATTGGCGTAGACCCGACCGAAATAGCCGCTGAGGATTTTGGTATTACCGTAATCGGCAGTGGCGTGACGATAGGTCGTGGTGCTACGGTAGGCGCTAAAGAAATGATTACAGAAGATGTGAAAGGGGAGAAAGCATAATGATTTCATCAAGTGTAGCAGGTATTATTTTTGCAAATGCTCATGACGAAACAATAGCGCGTCTTACGCAAAAAAGGTCTATTGCCTCAATTCCCTTTGGCGGCAGATACCGTCTTATAGATTTTGGTCTTTCAAACCTGGTTAATGCTGGTGTTTCTAACATAGGTATAATCACAAAGGAAAAGTACCGTTCACTTATGGACCACATTGGCAGCGGTATGCATTGGGATCTTGACCGCAAGAGCGGTGGTATAAGAATATTGCCACCTTTTAATGTGAGCCGTGTACGACTCTATCAGAATCATGTTGAAGCGCTTTATGGCGCTATGGATTTTATGGTTCGCTGTAATGCAAAACACATAGTGGTTTATGATGCACGAACTGTAGCCAATATTGATATTGGTGCGCTTATTAAAACTCATATAGATAACGACGCGGATATTACGGTTGCATGCCGCAGGGGTCTTGAAATTACAAATATTGACAACACAATGACCCTTGATATAAACCAAGAGGGAAAGGTTGTGCTTACGGGCTTCCCCTCAACAATTGCTGCAGACGATTATCGCAGTATGGGTATATATGTATTTAACCGTGAAAAACTTATTGATATCGTTAAAAATTCTTATGAAACCGGTGGCGACACCATAAATGATGATATAATTTCGGCAAATGTTGGTGCGCTTAATGTTATGGCATATACATTTGATGGTTATTCGGCAATTATGGATTGTCCTAAAGCGTACCGTCGCGCAAGCTTTGATTTGCTTAAGTCGCAAGTTCGCAAGGATTTATTTAATCCCGAGCGACCGATTTATACTAAAACCCGTGATGATATGCCGACACGCTACGGCACACATTCAAGCGTTACCAATTCTTTGGTGGCAGAGGGCTGTATCATTGAAGGCACTGTTAGAAATTCTGTGCTTTTCAGAGGTGTAAAGGTAGAAAAAGGCGCTGTGGTAGAAAACAGTATCCTTATGCAGAGTGTATCGGTAGGCGAAGGTGCCGTTCTTGATAATGTTATTTCAGACAAAAACGCCGATATCGGCGCAGGAATGGTTGTAAAGGGTACCGAGGAAAAAGCATTTTTGATTGAAAAAGGTCAAAAGATTTAGTTATTGTTTTGGGATAAAACAAATATAGGAGAAATATATGAAAATTTTATTTGCAACAAGTGAGGCTTTGCCGTTCGCTATGTCGGGCGGTCTTGCCGATGTTTCGGGGGCGCTGCCTAAGGCGCTTCGCCGCAGACTCGTTGGTTGCCGTGTGGTTATGCCGTTATACAGCACAATAAGCGCCGAGCTTCGAGAAAAAATGACCTTTGTAGGTAGCATTACCGTGCCTGTGTCATGGAGAAGACAGTATTGCGGTATATTTGAGGCACATTTAGATGGCGTGATTTATTATCTTTTGGATAATGAATATTACTTTAAGCGTGATATGCTGTACGGACATTACGATGATGCCGAGCGCTTTGCCTTTTTTTCACGCGCAGTGCTTGAAATATTGCCGTATATAGATTTTAAACCCGATATTATTCATTGTAACGATTGGCAGACCGCTATGGTGCCTGTGTACCTTAATGAGTTTTATAAGGCAGATCCGCTTTATAGCGATATTAAAACGGTTTTCACCATTCACAATATTCAGTATCAAGGCAAATACGGTATGGAGCTTTACAATGACTTGTTGGGTCTGATGCCAGGTCGTGAAAGTCTTGTTGAGTACGATGGATGTGTTAACCTTATGAAAGGCGCGATACAGTGCGCAGATAAGGTTACAACAGTATCACCTACCTACTCTCGCGAAATATTACAGCCGTATTATTCACACGGTCTTGACAGTATCTTAAAACAGTTTACCTATAAACTGACGGGTATTGTAAACGGTATAGACTATGACGTCTACAACCCCGAAACCGACCCAATGATTTTTAAAAACTTTACAGCCGACACTCTTGATGTTAAAGCATACAATAAGGCTGAACTTCAAAAACAGATGGGATTGCCACAAAAGGCAGATACACCACTAGTTGGTATTGTTACCCGTCTTGTAAAGCATAAGGGTCTTGACCTTGTAAAGCACGTTTTTGAAGAAATTTTGCAAGCGGACGTTCAGTTTGCAATTCTTGGCTCTGGCGAATATGAGTTTGAGGTATTTTTCGATGAAATGGCTAAAAAATATCCCGATAAGGTAGGGCTTAAAATTGGCTTTGATGCAACACTTGCTCACCGCATTTATGCGGGAGCCGATATGTTCTTAATGCCAAGTAAAAGCGAGCCTTGCGGTCTGGCGCAAATGGTGGCGCTTCGCTATGGTACCGTGCCTATTGTTCGTGAAACTGGCGGTCTTAACGATACCATTACTGATAGCGGTGACAATGAGGGCAACGGCTTTACATTTAAAAACTTTAATGCTCACGAAATGCAAGAGGCTGTATGGCGTGCACTACAGGGGTATAGTGACAAAAAAGGCTGGGATATACTACGCCGCCGCGGTATGAACTGCAACAACAGCTGGGGCGCGTCAGCGGGAGCATACATCGGTCTATATAAAGAGCTGGCAGGTAAAAAATAATATATAAAACATTATTGCAGGACGTTAATCTGCGTCCTGCAATTTTAATGAGGTACATATTTATGCCAAATATTTTTGAGATAATAAAAACGGTGATACTTGGTATTGTAGAGGGTATTACCGAATGGCTGCCCATAAGCAGCACGGGCCATATGATTTTGGTTGACGAGTTTATGAAGCTTAATGTCCGTGATGAATTTATGGATATTTTTTTGGTAGTTATACAACTCGGCGCAATACTTGCTGTGGTGATTTTGTTTTGGAGCAAGCTGTGGCCGTTTCACCTAAAACGCACACAAGTCAAACCTTTTTTTAAAGAAGAAGGGAAAGTTGTTTCTTTAAAAAAAGCGTGCAACAACTATGTTCACGTTGATAAAATCTTGCTTTGGGTAAAAATTCTTATAGCAAGTGTTCCTGCGGCAATAATAGGCCTTGCTTTTGATGACCAGATTGACGCAATGCTGACAGGTGATATGCGTGCCTTTGTTGTAGCGGCAGCGCTTATTGTTTACGGTATTCTTTTTATAATTATTGAAAACTTAAGAAAAAAAGAAAAGATCACCGACCTTAACAAAATGCCATATATAACCGCTCTTTACATAGGTCTTATTCAGTGTTTATCGTTAGTGCCGGGCACTTCGCGAAGTGGCTCTACCATTTTAGGTGCGTCACTTTTGGGAACTTCGCGTACCGTTGCGGCGGAATTTTCCTTCTTTTTGGGTATACCTGCAATGTTTGGTGCCAGCGCAATAAAGTTATTTAAATTCTTTATGGACGGTTTCACCTTTACAACTGATGAAATAATCATTATGCTTGTCGGTTGCATAGTATCTTTTGTGGTATCAATACTTGCTATTAAATTTTTGGTATCATACATTAAAAAGCACGATTTTAAGGCTTTTGGCGTCTACCGAATAATTTTAGGTGTAGCGGTAATTGCGTATTTTGCGCTGACAAAATAAATTGTTTTTTGCATGATATAGAGTTGAGTATCTGATAATAAGGAGAAATAAAATGGACAAAGAAAGTCGTATGCTAATGTTTGCTTTTATTGGTATAGGAATTACATTTACAGTTATAGCAATAGCAGTAGATACTATTGTTGCTAAATGTATATGGTTCTTTTTGGCTGCCGTTGTTTTTGGTTTTACTATTTACGCAACAGTTGATGCCATTATAAAAAGCAGAAGGCATTCTAAAAAATTAGAAAATTTTATGATGGATTTACTTATAGAAGCCGATAATGATCCCGAGTTTATAGCAGGAATTGAACAACAAGTTGTGTTTAATGCGGTTAAAAAAAACACGCTTTTTGAAAGTCAAAGACCCGATGATGAGGATTATGGTTATAGTCTTTCAAATCCAATAATGACCAAATCTATCACGTATAGTGAATTGTATTTAAAAAGTTTAAGAACGCTGGACGGTAAATCTTTTACTTGGACACGCAACGGTTCTCATTACGTTCCGAAAATAAGTGGAATTGAGGATGTAATGGTTGATGAATATCAACTTTATTTGAATGGTGAAAAGTATGGGGTAATTTATATGTGTCCTTATGGTCGCTCGGCTTCATACACGCCACGCGGTCTTACCCTGTCAAAAGAATAAACCAAAAAGACAGGCGGACGGCTCCGCATCCTAATTAACACAGGGAGAACCGTCCCTTGTGCTCTGGAGAACCATCCCCGTCTTACTCTACCATAGGTTTATTTCTCCTCACTAAACCAATGGTGGGTGTATTTAATGTGAAAAATCCGTTACACTGTATGCGAAAGGAGGCAACGTATGAATCAAATAAAAATCGGTAGATTTATTGCCGAGTGCAGAAAAAAGGCAAATTTAACACAAATGCAGTTGGCAGAAAAACTAGGTATCACCGATAAAGCAATATCCAAATGGGAACGGGGCGTGGCAATGCCCGATACCTCGATAATGCTTGAACTCTGTGATATTCTTTGCATCAGTGTAAATGAATTATTAAGTGGGGAGAAAACCAATATGGAAAATAACAATCAGAAAAACGAACAACTTTTGCTTGATATGGCGAAAGAATTAGAGAAGAAAAATAAAACAATTTGGAATGCAATGTGGACGATCATGACGGTGAGTATCATTGGATTGATTGGAGGTCTCGCGATCATCGCATTTTTTATGCCCGAAGGAGTTTGGCAGCTTGTTGCCATACTTGCGCTTTGCGTGGTCTTCATGATACCGTGTTTCTATGCGTTAAAGCTTGAGGTCAGTGTAGGTGCTTATAAGTGCAAAAATTGCGGTTGCGAGATAGTGCCTACCTATTCACAGGCGTTGAACGCAATGCATATGGGAACGACACGGTACTTGAAGTGCCCAAAATGCAACAAACGCACTTGGTGCAAAAAAGTATTGAAGAAATAAAATTGCAATTTGTAGGCCTTTTAATATGAATATAAAAACACCCTATGACTTTTTACGGCAATAGGGTGTCTTCTTTTTTCTTGGTCGTAAATCGGATTTTAAGACAGGGAACGATTTAGTGTGTTACTCTTGCTGCAGGTGTTTTAACAGTAAAATCCACCTTTAATAAAAAACACTTGATTTTATTTTATTTTGTGTTATAATATGTGTAACGAATAACTTTAGAAAGGTGAGTGGTCTTGGCCACTCACCTTTGTTTTGGAGGAATGACTAGTGGCAAGTATAGCCGATAAGGTTTATGACCTGGTTCAAGACACGGTAGAGTCTTGTGGCGTGAGTCTGTGGGATGTTCGTTTTGTAAAAGAGGGCGCATCACACTACCTGCGAATTTTTATTGACAAACCCGAAGGTATCAGTATTAATGATTGCACCGACGTATCTCATGCAGTTGATCCAGTAATAGACGAGGCAGACCCAATTGACGGTTCGTATTATTTAGAGGTTTGCTCACCCGGCACCGATCGTGAGCTTGTTCGCCCGCATCATTTTGAGTACGGTATGGGCAAGGAGGTTACCGTAAGGCTTTTTAAAGCGATTGACGGAAAAAAAGAGTTTACAGGTGTTCTTAAGAATTATGACGGCAGCATAACACTTGATATAGACGGTAAAGTAGCAGATTTTCCAAAAGGTTCTTTTTCAAAGGTATATATTTTTGAAGCATATTAAAATAAATCAAGGATAGAGGTAATTACAAAATGGCACGAGTAAAAATGACAGCAAAGGAAAAGAAAAGTAACAAAGAATTTTTTGAAGCGCTTAAGCTTATGGAGCAGGAAAGAGGTATTCCCTGTGAGTTTATAGCCGATAAAATTTCAGAGGCAATCACAGTAGCCGCAAGAAAAGATTACGGCGGAAATGATATCGTATCCTGTGTGATAGATGTCGAGAAAGAAATTTTCAGCGTTACCGCACGTAAGGAAATTGTTGACGAGGTTGAAAATCCATACACACAAATCACCCGTGAGGACGCTATGGAAATTGACCCAAAGAGTGTAGAAAACGGATTTGTAGATATTAAGCTTGACCCTAAAAAGTTTGGTAGAATTGTAGCTCAGAATTCTAAAAACAATTTCCGTCAGGGTGTTAAAGAGGCAGAGCGCGGTCAGGCGCTTGCCGAATTCCAGAGCCACAACCGTGAGGTTGTAACGGCACTCGTTAAGCGTGTTGACCCCAAAACAGGTAATGCTGTTGTTGAAATTGGTCATAACGAGGCAGTGCTTCCCCGTGCAGAGCAGGTTCCGGATGAAGAAATCTTTGAAGGTCAGCACATCAAGCTTTACGTTGTTGATGTTAAAGAAACTGACCGTGGACCGCGTATAATGCTTTCTCGCACACATCCCGGTCTTGTAAAACGTCTTTTTGAAACCGAGGTTCCTGAAATATTTGACGGCACTATCGAAATCAAGTCTATTTCACGTCAGGCAGGCTCGCGTACAAAAATGGCAGTTTGGTGCGAAAACACTGAGATTGATGCCATTGGCGCATGTATCGGTCAGCGCGGCGCTCGTGTAAACAAGATTGTTGAGGAGCTTGCAGGCGAAAAGATAGACATTGTAAAATACAGTGAAGACCCTGTAGAATTTATCAGCGAAGCATTGTCACCCGCAAAGGTTGTGTCGGTATCAATTCAAAGCGCTGATCCCAAGGTTTGCGTTGTTCGCGTTCCAGAATCACAGCTCTCACTTGCTATCGGCAATAAGGGGCAGAATGTTCGCCTTGCCGCAAAGCTTACAGGTTGGAAGATTGACATTCATCCTGAAAGCGGATTTTTTGGTGAATAATATATTTAGCAATTAATATACCGAAAGGAGAGAGCCGTGTGGCTGCAAAAAAGATACCGCTTCGAATGTGTATTGGCTGTCGGGAGATGAAGCCAAAGGCAGAACTGTACCGAATAGTAAAAACACCCGTTGGTGAAATTCTTATTGACAAAACAAATAAAGTTTCCGGTCGGGGCGCATATATTTGCAAGCGAGGGGACTGCTTAAAAAAGGCGGAAAAAACGAATGCATTGGCACATACCTTTTCGGTTTCGGTAGACCGTGAAATATATTCGCGTTTGGCGAAGGAGCGTGACGCCGATGAACAGTAAAGTGTTAACACTACTGGGATTTGCGTCAAAAGCAGGTAAGCTGTCATATGGTTTTGACGCCGCATACAGTGCGCTAAACCAAAAAAAGAGTAAACTTTTGCTGATAGCAAACAATATTTCCTCCAAGAGCCAAAAAGAAATTTTGTTTTTTGGCAATAAATTTAAAACAGAAGTTCTTATTTTGGAGGAGTATGATATAGAAACCGTATCACATGCTGTGGGTCGCAGGTGCGGCATAATATCGGTTAACGACACCGAATTTTCAAGGGGTTTGATATCAGCCATTAACGCAGGGAGGAACTTAAATGATAAGTAGATATAAAATTAGTGATTTAGCTAAAGATTTCAATATGCCTTCAAAGGAGCTTGTAGCTTTCGTAACGTCACTCACAGGCGAAGAGAAAAAATCTTCAACCGTGCTTATTGAAAATGAAATAGCCATGGTATTTGATGCTATTACAAAGAAAAATTCTGTAAAAAGCTTTGATGCTTATTTTGCAATGGGTGCCGAAACACGTGCCGCGGCAGCAAAGAAGCGTCAGGATGAAAAGGATAAAAAGCTTGCCGAGCAGATGGCAATTCTTGAGCAGTTAAAGGCTGCCGCCGCTGCCGCAGAAGGAAAAGCTCCAGAAAAGAAAGAAGAGCCTAAAAAGGCCGAACCAAAAAAGACCGAGCCCAAGAAGGAAGAAAAGGTGTCTGAGAAAAAGGCAGAGCCTAAACGTGAGACCAAGGCTGAGGCAAAGCCCGAGAAAAAGGCAGAACCTAAACGCGAACAGCCCAAAAAGGAAGAAGCCAAAAAGGCTGAAAAGAAAGAAACCAAGGCTTATGACGGCCCGTTGGTAGCTCCGCCCAAAAAAGAGAAAAAAGGTGGCGAAGCCCCCAATCGCGGTCCTGCGCAGCTTCGAAACGTTGATATGCGCACATCTAACGTTAATATTGAAAAATACAACGAAAAGTATGAAAATATTGCGCCTGCAAACTCTATGCGTGATAATTATTCACGTAAGCAGAAAATAAAGCAAAAGTCACAGGATTATCGTCGTCCACAGGGCGCAAAGCGTGAAACCGAGGCGGATAAATTGCGCCGTATGCAGCTTGAGCGCATCAAAAAGACACCTATTACTGTAACTGTAGGTGATGAAATTACCGTAGGTGAGCTTGCTGCTGCTTTGAAAAAGACTGCGGCAGAGGTTATTAAAGAACTGTTAAAACTCGGAATGATGGCAACCGTTAATCAGGTGATTGACTACGATACTGCAGAAATTGTTGTAACCGAAATGGGTGCTAAGATTGAGCACGCTGTTGTAGTAACAATTGAAGAAAAGATTATGGATGTTACCGAAGACTCAGCAGAGGATTTAAAACCACGTAGTCCTGTTGTTGTAGTAATGGGACACGTTGACCACGGTAAAACATCTTTGCTTGACGCCATCCGCGATACAGCCGTTACTGATACAGAGGCAGGCGGCATTACCCAGCATATAGGTGCATATCGCGTTAAGTGTAAGGGTCAGGATATAACATTCCTTGACACACCCGGACACGCAGCGTTTACCGCTATGCGTCAGCGTGGCGCTATGGCTACTGATATCGCAATCCTTGTAGTTGCCGCAGATGACGGTATTATGCCCCAGACAATCGAGGCCATAAATCATGCAAAGGCTGCCGAGGTTCAGATAATCGTCGCTATAAACAAGATGGATAAACCCGAGGCTAACCCCGACAGAATTATGCAACAGCTTACCGAGCACTCTCTTGTTCCTGAAGAGTGGGGCGGTGATATAATCTGTGTACCTGTTTCTGCAAAAACACATAACGGCATTGATAATTTGCTTGAAAATGTATTGCTGGTTGCAGAAATGCTCGAGCTTAAGGCCAACCCCGACCGTCGTGCCAAGGGCGTTGTTATTGAAGCACGTCTTGATAAGGGTCGTGGTCCTGTTGCTACACTTCTTGTACAAAACGGTACACTTAATGCAGGCGATATCATTGTTGCAGGCACATCTGTAGGTCGAGTTCGTCAAATGACCGACGAAAACGGCAAGGTTGTAAAGACCGCAGGTCCGTCTGTTCCTGTTGAAATTACCGGTCTTGCCGAAACACCCGATGCGGGTGACGGATTTGACGCTGTATCTGACGAGCGTCTTGCTCGCGAGCTTGTTGAACAGCGTAAAGAAAAGATCAAAAATGAAATATTCAATGCTAAAGAGAAGGTTACTCTTGATAACCTCTTTAGCCAACTTAATGATGGTGACCTTAAAGAACTTAACATTATCGTTAAGGCCGACGTACAAGGTAGTGTAGAGGCTGTTAAAGATAGCCTACAAAAGCTTTCTAACGAAGAGGTTAAGGTAAGCGTTATCCACGGTGGTGTTGGCGCAATTAACGAGTCTGACGTAATGCTTGCTCAGGCTTCGGGCGCAATTGTAGTTGGCTTTAACGTTCGTCCCGATGCGGTTGCAAAGGCAACGGCAGAGCGTGACGGTGTCGATGTTCGTACCTACCGTGTAATTTACGAAGCAATCGAAGAAATTGAAGCAGCTATGAAGGGTATGCTTGCTCCTAAATTTCGCGAGGTTATACTTGGTACCGTTGAGGTTCGCGACACATATAAGATTTCAAATGTCGGAACTATTGCAGGTTGTCATGTTACAAACGGTAAGGTAACTCGTGCTTGTTCTATTCGCGTTGTTCGTGACGGTATAGTAATAAGCGAGGACGCGATAAAATCTCTTCGTCGCTTTAAGGATGACGTTAAAGAGGTAGCGCAAGGCTATGAATGCGGTATAGGTCTTGAAAAATTTGCTGATATTAAAGAGGGCGACGTGTTTGAAGCCTTTATTATGGAGGAATATAAAGACTAATGGCTGGATTTAAAATTAATCGTGTAACAAGCGATATAAGACTTTGTCTGTCTGAGCTTTTGCGTGAAGTAAAGGACCCTAGAGTCAGTAAAATGCTTAGCATTGTAAAGCTTGACGTTTCGGGCGATATGTCTTATGCCACAGTTTATGTCAGTGCTATTGAGGGTAGCGAAAAAACCGAAGAGTCGGTAAAGGCGTTAAATAAGAGCGCGGCGGGCTACATCCGCCGCGAGCTTGGTAGCCGTCTTAAACTGCGTAAGGTTCCCGAGCTTCGGTTTATTGCCGATAATTCAATAGAAAACAGCGCTCATATTTCAAGAATAATTGAATCTTTTGACAAAAATTCAAAAGAAGCGAACAATTAAAAAATCCGTCACGAAAGGAAGTGACACGTATGAATAATTGCATTGATTTTACATTAAAGGATACGGTAAAATTTTTAAAAAAGAATAATGACTATATTATTTTAACACACGCTTCGCCTGACGGCGACACCTTGGGTGCGGGCTATGCACTGTATTACGGACTTAAGCAATTAGGTAAGCAAGCAGAGGTAATCTGCCCAGATGTAATACCAAGCAAATACGCATATTTTTTATGTGATACCGACCACGTTAATCGTGAAAATGCAGTGGTAATTGCTGTCGATGTTGCGGATAAGCGTTTACTTGGCGCACTTCAGGATGAATTTGGCGACGTGGTTGATCTTAACATCGACCACCACGTATCTAATGCGCGATTTGCTAAGGCTTTGCACCTTGATGCAGAGGCCTCGGCTACATGTGAAATAGTATATGAATTGTTGTCGATGTTAAAGGTTAAGTTTAATGATACAATAGCCAAAGCGCTTTATACGGGGCTTGCTACCGATACAGGTTGCTTTAAATATTCGTGTGTTACTGCTAAAACTCATAAGATAGCGGCGGCCTTGCATGATTATAATATTGAAGCCGATGTTATTAATAAAATAATGTTTGATACCAAAAGTAAAAATTTGTTAACGCTTGAGCGTATGGTACTTGATACGGCGGAATATCATTTTGATGATAAATGTATGATACTTACCGTTACCGCTGCAATGCAGGAAAAAACAGGCTGTAATGGCCCTGACCTTGAAGGTATAACAGAAATTTCACGCAGTGTAGTGGGTGTTATAGCGGGAGTTACTATAAAGCAGACAGGCAGTGACACCTACAAAATATCACTTCGCACATATGCCCCACTTAATGCATCTGAAATTTGTAAGACAATTGGTGGCGGCGGTCATAAAAATGCGGCGGCGGCTACTGCTTGTGGTAGCTTGCCTGAAGTGAAAGCCAAAATTTTAGACGCAATAAAACAGCATATGGAGGAAAAGAATGCTTGGACTTCTGTTGCTGAATAAGCCTGAGGGTATTACCTCATTTGGTGCGGTTTCCCGTATAAAAAAAATAACCGGTGAAAAACGCGTCGGACACACAGGGACGCTTGGCCCCATGGCTACAGGGGTTTTACCGATACTTATAGGCAGAGCAACCGTTTTATCGCAGTATCTTATATATGCCGATAAAAGTTATTCTGCAACGATTAAACTTGGAATAACTACAGACACCTGTGATATTACAGGCAGTGTGACATCAAAATGTGATGTCACAACAAATGACTTGGATATTGCCGATGTTTTATCGAGATTTGTGGGCAAGCAAATGCAGATTCCACCAATGTTTAGCGCTATAAAGCAAAACGGTGTGCGTATGTATGAGCGTGCGCGTCGAGGCGAGTCGGTGGAAATACCTGCCCGCGAAATAGAGATTTTTTCAATTTCACAGACATCACCGCTGAGTGATGGATTTGAATTTGATATAGAAACCACTGTTTCAAAGGGGACCTATATCCGTTCGCTTTGCCGTGATATTGGTGAAGCGCTTGAATGCGGCGCTACACTTACAAGACTTGTGCGCACTAAAACCGCAGGGTTTGATATTAAAAAATGTGTGAGCTTAGATGCTCTTACACTTGAAAATATTAATGATTATATTTTACCGTGCGATTTAGTTGTAGAATATATGCCAAAAATAACGGTAAGCGAAAAGCAGGCAGTGCGCTTTTGCAATGGCGGCGAGCTAAGTCTTGACCGTATTAAAGCAAGCAATATGTGCGAAGAAAAAATTTACCGTGTGTATTTTGATGAAAAATTTTTAGGCTTAGGATTTATAGATATAAACAACAATTGTTTAAAGATTAAATGTTTGGTAGACAGGCAGGTGTAAAAAAATGAAAACTGCAATAGCGCTCGGCACGTTTGACGGTTTGCATATGGGTCATCGCGCCGTATTGGAACAAACTTCTGGTTTTTTTAGCGTTGCAGTTACATTTGATGTGCCGCCCAAAAGCGTGCTTACGGGTAAGCCACAGATGTTGATTTTACCTGACGATCGTATAAGACGGCTTAAAGAGCTTGGCATAAATCAGGTGTGTATGCAAAGCTTTGAAGATGTCAAAAAAATCAATGCCTTGGATTATCTTGAATACCTAAAACAAAAATATAATCCTGCCCGCATTGTTTGCGGTTTTAACTATAGGTTTGGATATAATGCAGAGGGGAATACGGAATTACTTGCCGAGTTTTGCAAAGAAAACGGTATAGAATTTATCTGCGTTCCTCCTGTTAAAAAAGATGGTAAGGCAATTTCTTCTACCCAAATACGCGAACTGATGCGTCAGGGTAATATCGAGGAAGCCGTAACGCAAATTTACGGTGGTTTTGGGTTTACTGCCGCTGTTTTGCACGGCGATGCCCGTGGTAGAGTTTTGGGATTTCCTACGGCTAATCAAAATTATCCGGAAGAATTGGTAAAACTAAGACTTGGCGTATATATTTCACGTGTTACGGTAGATGGCAAAGCATATAATGCTATTACAAATGTTGGCGTTCGACCTACCTATCTTACGGACACAGTAGGGTGCGAGACCTTTATTAAGGATTTTTGCGGTGATATTTATGGCAAAGAAATGAAAACCGAGCTTTTGCGTTTTGTGCGCGGTGAGCAAAAATTCGAGTCTATAGATGCTCTTAAAAACGCAATTATTAATGATGTAAAATTGTTAGATTAGTTTATAGGAGGTAAAACTGTGAAAAAAATATTAAGCCTGATTTTATGTTGCTTTTTTACGCTTAGCCTTGTAGCATGCGAAAAATTTGACGAGGATTATGGCAAATCTTCTGCAAATCAAGAAACACAGGTTACAGATACTAAGCCCGCAGAAAAAGAAATTAAAATACCCGATATCAAGTCGGATGACAGTGTAATGCCCACCTATGTTGACATAAGTCTTTATGATGAAGAGAACTATGCAGATATTTATTTGGGTGAGAAGTTTGAATACAAAATCACCTATGTAGGTAGCGCAATAAGCGTTCCTTCGTCCTATAAAGAAATAACCAAAGAGGGTTGGACACTTTTGCCTTCTGATGAATATAGTGAAGAATCACAGATTTTAGCAGGCAAATCCCTCACGGTAGAGTTTGCAAATGAATACAACAAAAAGTTAACTGCTGTCTTTTACAATGGAAAAAAATCTTCGATATCACTTAAAAAGTGCCCGATAGTTAAATTTATAATTAAAGAGAATGTTATTGATGCAAATGCCGAATACGGACAGTTTTTTGTTAATGGTGTAAATAATGTTTCTGCAATAACCGATATTATTGAGCATCTTGGTTCACCGTCTCATTTTTACTGTGTGTCGGAAAACAAGTATTATCTTGATTGGTTTATTACCGAAAAGGATAGAAGAAGCGGTATTACAATTTATGTTGACACTGCAGAGGATCATATTGATTCTATAGAATTTTCATATTATTGATGGAGCGATTAAAATGAAATATATTCATTCCTTTTCTCCGGCAGATATTCTTTTGCCAAAAGAAAACTTTGAAAATTGGGCAACCATTGCCTGTGACCAATATACATCCGAACCTGAATATTGGGATGAGGTTAAAAAATCTGCAGGGGATAAGCCCTCAGCATTTAATATAATTTTGCCCGTAGCTTATCTTTCGTTAGATAACAGCAAGCAAATCGATAAAATTAATAAAAACATGCAGTCATATCTTGACGGGGATATTTTTAACGAATTTCCTAACAGTTTAATTTATGTAGAACGCATTCAGTCCGATGGCAAATTGCGCCGCGGAATAGTAGGTAAAATTGACCTTGAAAGTTACGACTACCGTTCGGGCGTGAAGGTTGAAATCCGAGCTACCGAGCAAACGGTAATATCGCGCATTCCGCCGCGCGTGGAAATACGTAAAAACGCACCGCTTGAGCTGCCACACGTTATGCTGCTGTTTGATGATATAGAAGATAAGATTTTTTCGTATCTTGCGGCGAACATCGACAACTTTAAAAAAGTGTATGATTTTACGCTTATGTGTAAAGCGGGCAGCATAAAGGGATATCTTTTAAATGAGGAAGCCAAGCAAAAGGTGCTCGGTATTCTTGATGAATTAAAACTGCAAAACGACGGTTTCCTTTTCTGTGTGGGTGACGGAAATCATTCACTTGCCACCGCAAAAGAATGTTATAATCAAAACCCGACAGAAGCCTCGCGTTATGCTCTTGCAGAAATTGTAAATATTCACGATACTGCTTTACAGTTTGAGCCTATTTACCGCGTTGTGTTTGGTGTGGACCCCGAGGACTTGATGGATGAGTTTGTAAGGTCTACAGGTGAAGGCAATCAAAAATTCACCTGCATTTATGGTGATAAAACACGAGAAATCGCTGTAAATCCAACTGCAAAGCTGGCGGTTGGCACTTTGCAGGCTTTTCTTGATGAATACGTAAAAGAGCATAAGAACGCAGAAGTCGATTATATTCACGGAGAAGCTTCACTTAAAAAACTATCGGCAAGACAAAATGCTATAGGATTTTTGTTTGACGGTATGCAAAAGAGCGAGCTTTTCGAGGCTGTAAGCGCCGACGGTTCACTGCCACGAAAGACCTTTTCTATGGGTCACGCCGATGATAAACGTTTTTATATAGAAGCAAGAAAAATTAAATAGATAATTATAATATTGTTATTGCACCCTTTTTATCTTGACAACATAATGATAAAAAGGGTATCATTATTCTAAATAAGCGTTGACAAAATCGCATATATAGAAGGTTGTAATAAAGGAGGAACGAACGGTATGGTATTTTCGTCATTGGAATTTTTGTTTTTTTATTTGCCTGCTGTTCTCCTGATTTATTTTTTAGTACCTGCAAAATTTTTGGCTGCGCGTAATTTTGCTTTGCTTGCTGTAAGTCTTTTATTTTACGGTTGGAGTGAGCCGACTTATATATGGATAATGCTGCTTTCTATCTCGGTCGACTATACCTGCGGCAGAATCATTGGCAAATACAAGCAATCAGAACCCCAAAAGGCAAAGGTGGCGCTTATTGCTAGCATAGGTTTAAATCTTGGCATACTTGGATTTTTTAAATATGCTGACTTTATTATACAGAATTTATCGTACATACCTTTATTTTCTAACTTGAAACCGCTTGGTATCACACTTCCTGTGGGAATTTCTTTTTATACTTTTCAGACAATGTCGTATACTCTTGATGTGTATATGGGCGCGGCATCTGTACAAAAAAACGTTGCAAGCTTTGGCTCATACGTCACAATGTTTCCGCAGCTTATAGCGGGGCCCATTGTCAGATATCGTGACGTTGATGCCGAATTAAGACACCGCTCACATAGCTTGGATGGCGCCGCGCGTGGCATAAAACGCTTTGTTTGTGGACTTGCTAAAAAGGTACTGCTTGCAAACACGGCAGGCATATTTTACGAAAGCTTTGTGCAAGGAGTGGGCGAAAGTCCAAGTGCTTTAGGCGCTTGGATGGGTGTTATATTCTTTGCATTTCAGATTTACTTTGATTTTTCAGGCTATTCCGATATGGCAATAGGTTTAGGTTTTATATTAGGTTTTAATTTTCCTGAGAATTTTAATTATCCTTATGTTTCAAGAAGTATTACAGACTTTTGGCGACGTTGGCATATAACATTGTCTACTTGGTTTCGTGAATATGTTTACATACCGCTTGGTGGCAATCGCAAAGGCAAGGCACGAACTTTCGTTAATTTGATTATTGTTTGGTTTTTAACAGGACTTTGGCACGGTGCGTCGTGGAATTTTGTGTTATGGGGACTGTATTTTGCGGTGCTGCTTATTATTGAAAAGGCGTTTTTGGGCAAACTGCTTGAAAAAATTCCTCGATTTATATCTCACATATATGCCATTGTATTTATTGTGTTTGGGTGGTTTATATTTATTTACTGTGATCTTGAAAATCCAACCGCATATCTTGCGTCAATGTTTACAGCGCCTATGATATCACAGACTGCAATATACGATTTAGTTCGCGGACTGTTATTTTTGGCGGTTCTTATACCGGCATCAACCAAAGCGCCATATAAGCTTTATTGCAAATTTAAAGACAATACAGCCTTTAACATAATAATGTGTATAATATTACCTTTAATTTTTTTGCTTTGTACGGCATATCTTGTTGATTCGTCGTATAATCCGTTCTTATACTTTAGGTTTTAGGAGGATAAAAATGAAAAACTATTTACGTTGCATCAGCATTATTCTTGCAATTATATTAACAGCATCCCTTTGCGCCTGCAATCGTGTAATTAAAGGCACATCATCAGTTGCAGACACCGCATACGATGAGACAATAATTCAAAGTGATATTAGTACCGAAGCAACACCTAATACTTCGTCAATCAATAACAGCAATACCAACCAAGATAACGAAAGTATCAACAGTGATAAAAATCAGCAAGAAAACAACACTTCAAGCAATGAGAATAATACTTCTTCCACTGTATCAGAAGAGGTTAATCCCAATGCAAGCGCGGCACCTGATGTAACGCTTTGTTCACAGGTGGCAAGCAATATTTATATAGTGGGCGGTGTTTGCTCGGCAAGCACCGAATATATCACCGTTGGCGGCGCGGGTGTTAACACCGTTAAAATCACACCTGCAAAAGGTAAAGACAGCAACTACTTTATAGGTCAGGTTAAGATTGATTTTAATACTATCATAGAAATACAAAGCAAAGAGTCGGGAAAGGATTTGTCAAAAAAGATTACAAAACACCTAACCACAAATATAGGCATGAAAAATCTTATGACCGATAACGAGTATATGCCTGTCTTTACTGCTGATAGCCGCATGCATTTTTACAGCGCAATTTTAAATTATACAATGTCTGATTTTGTAGACTCAAGCCTTAAGGCATTTGCGAAAGATAACATAGGCGAAACGGTAAATGCGGCAAAAAGCGTTGGTGCCGAGGTAATATATCTTGTAGTGCCTTGTTCTGCGGCGGTATATCCTGAAACCCTGTTAAGTGAACACAAAGCCGCTTCGGGAGAAACGCTTTATGAAGCATTCAAATCTGTCGCTACTGCTCAGGGCGCTAAGGTGATATATCCGCTTGATACTATGAAAGCACATAAAAATGATGGCGACGGCTATAAGATTTATAGCCATACCGACTCACATTGGACCACCTATGGCGCGTACTGGGGTGTTTATGAGCTTATGAATTATATTTCGGGCAAATTTCCTACGGCAAAGCCTCGTTCGGTTGGAGATATGGGCTTTTATGTAACCGAACTTTACGGCGGTGACGCTTTGTTCTCTTTTGGTTCAACACCAGGATTTGAAAATAAGAATTTGGCAGATTCGAACAACGGTATTACCACAAACACCAGAATTAAAGAACTTACAACACTTTATAGCCGCGTGATGCCTACCGCTACACTAAACCAGATTACCAGAGGCGGAAAAAGCATTTATTTAAACAGGGCAAACGAGGGCAAGGCTATGGTTACAAACAGTAGTGATTCAACCTTACCCACCGCCATTGTAGTGCGTGACTCTTTTGGCAGAACAGCCTATGATATGGTTAACGACCGCTTTTCAAGAGTTACCTGGCTTGCCGAGGGTGATTATACAAGTACTGTAAATGCTATTTATGAAAACAACCCTAACTATGTTATTTACATAGTGTCGGAACGCAATTTGTTAGAGGTTATGTTCAATCAAAAAGATGTTAATTTGTGTAAGTATGTAAAATGAAAAGAAAAATTGATTTTATAACAGTAATATGCTGCGTCCTTACAATTGCAATACTTTCAGGTGCGTTTTTTATATTGCCCGATAGCAGTCTTTCCCAAAAAGAAAACCGTACGTTGTCACAGGTGCCGAAATTTAGTATTAACAATCTGTTTTCTGGTAAATACACCTCTAATTTAGCAGAGTATATCAGCGACCAATTTCCTGCGCGTGATACATTTGTGGCAATAAAGGCATACAGTGAATTGGTCTTGGGCAAGGGCGAAAATAACGGTGTAATTTATGCTAAAAATAACACACTGGTTCCCCGTGATGAAATTACGCAAAATAGATTACAAGAAAATCTTGAAACAGTAAAAGAATTTCAAACTGCTGTGGGTGTGCCTGTGTGTCTTGGCATTTTGCCACGCTCGGTTGATGTATTTAGCGAATATCTGCCCGTCACTTACCCAAAACAAAATGATGTTTCGCTTTGGCAGAATTTTTATGATATAACAAAAGAATTAGGTGTTACAGCACCAAATCTTTATGACACATTGTGTGAGGGTAATAATTATTACCGCACCGACCATCATTATACGGTCTACGGTGCATACGAGACCTATAAGCTGCTTGGCAATGTGCTGGGTTATGAGCCTGAAGATACCGATTTTTTCAAAAAGGAAATTGTATCAAGTAATTTCTTGGGCACCTCTATGCGCAAGTCCGGATTTTATCTTACAAAAAAGGATGAAATCACGCTGTTTAGATATGACGGCGACACCGACTATACCGTTACAGCCGACGGCAAGGAAATGGAACTTTATGATTTTTCAAAGCTTGACGCTACTGATAAGTATGCGGTATTCCTTGGCGGCAACCACGCACGTGTTGAGATAACATCTGATGATGAGAAACCCAAAATGCTTATCATTCGTGACAGCTTTGCTGATAGCCTTGCGCCGTTTTTAGCACTGCATTATGACCTTGTTTTGCTTGATTTGCGCTATTATACAGATAATGTTCAGCAGATAGTAAAAGAAGAAGGTATAAACCAAGTTTTAATACTTGAAAGTATTAGCGAGTTTGCAACGAACAAAAACATATCATCTTTAAGGTGGTTTTATGAATGAGTAAAAAAATAATTATTTTTGTTATGGCGATATTGCTTTTATTTACTGCTGCCTGTGGTGAAAGTAAATCTTTTCCAACAGATATCACCTGTGGGCAGATTTTGGATGCTGCAATTGCTGCTGTAGAGCAATCGCAAAACGCAACGCTTTATAGTGCAAATGATAGCCAATTAGATGCATACACGATGTCGCTGTGGGCAGATGGTATGTATAGTGAGTGCTCCGAATTTGAGTTGCTTGCTGATTATGCGTTGTATTATAGCAGCGATAACACTACATTTGAAATTTCTGTTTTAATGGGTAAAACGCAAGCGGATGTCGAAAAACTGACAGCAGTGCTTGAACGCAGAAAAGAGACCCTGTCAGGCGGTGACAAGGCGGCTTATGATCCCGACTTTAATAGTTTGATGAACGAGTCGAGCATTTTAACAGAGGGTAATTTTGTTATACTTTTAATCACACCCGACAACAGCGCGGCAATAAAAGCAATAGAAAATTTAAAACAATAGTATATGGGGAAGAACTACACCGCTTGTGTAATTCTTCCCTTTAATTAGCAGTTGACATAAATCGGCATAAAATATATAATATATTTTGTAGTAAAATGGGATGATATCCGGTTAGGGTGAAAAATAAAGGTGCAGAAAATAAAAAGATTTTTAAGTGTTATATTATGCCTTGCTCTAATAGCAAGTTGTCTTACCACTATATCCGTATCGGCCGAAAATGATACCGCATATGTACAAGGAACTAATATAAACATAAGAAGCGAAGCAAATACGAAATCAACAAAAGTTGGTACTATTGGTAATACAGATGTTGTTGTTGTCGGTAAGACGGAAGGGGAGCAGGTTGGCAGTACAGCCATATGGTATAAAATTAAATGTGATAATATAGAGGGTTATGTTTACGGTGAGTATGTTTATGAACGCGACCCATGGAACAGTCGGAGAAAAGCGATAATTAGAGGCGCGCAAAAGTATGCAGATGGTTATATCAACATAGGTCAAGATACATATTATTACAAAGACTTTAATGTTGTTAACAAAATATGGTATCATCAATATGCAAGCGCACTTTATGATGCTTGGACAAACGGTAAAATTTTGCGCAAGGCTTTTGCCGATGAAAAAGGAGAGACCATTGTAAACAAAGATGCAGTTATAGAATTTAGAATTCCTGTATATAAAGATTTGCCCCAAAATCCTTGTGTAGTGCCTAATACGCTTGGTGAACAATCAAAACCAATAGAAGCGGTTCCAATAACTGATGTTGAGTTTGAAAAAACTTTAGAGGGTTTTCCAGAGGATTACCGAAATTTACTTAGAACTCTTCACACAATATATCCAAATTGGAAATTTATAGCACATGATGTTGGTTTAACGTTTAAAGAAGCAGTTGAAGCGCAGTACGGCGTATCAGATGTTAAGAATACGCGCAAATGGGTGGAGTTTACATACGGCGGCAATGAGTGGCGCGATATGAGGGCATACGATGACGAGACAGACGAATGGATAAAACTCGAATCGCGTTGGACCTACGCCTCGCGTGCAGCCATAGAATATTTTATGGACCCAAGAAACTCGTTAAATGATGAAAAAATTTTTGCTTTTGCAAAACAATCATACAACAAAGAAACCCAAACAAAAGATGCGTTAAGAACAGTGGTTAAATCAACTTTTTTAGAAAAAGGATATGACAGTAATCCTGATGCGTATCTTGACGATATTATGGAGGCAGCTCGTTTGAGCGGCGTGAGTCCTTATGTGCTTGCGGCTACAATAATTGTTGAGCAGGGAACAAAGGGCAACAGTGATCTTATTTCAGGAAAGTATCCAGGTTATGAGGGATATTATAATTTCTTTAATTTTGCTGCAAGCGGTCAAGATATAGTAGGTAGTGGGCTTACATATGCTAAAAACGCAATGACACTCAAGTATATATACGATGACCCCGACGGTGTAATACCTACCCCAACACCTGTACCTACACCTGTACCTACACCCGAACTCGTAATTAAAAAGGGTGATACAAACGGTGACGATAAAATTAACGCTATTGACTTGGCGGCTGTTAAGATGAATATTCTTGGTGTCAAGACACTTACGGGAGATGCGGCAAAAGCGGGCGACGTAAATGGCGATGGCGCAATAAATGCGATTGATTTAGCTGCCATAAAAATGCATATTCTTGGTGTAAAAACCATAACTAATTGAGGTATAAAAAATGAAAAAGACTTTTGCAAAAATATTATCTTTTATTATGATACTTGCGATTGCCGTATCCGTGTTGACATTTAACGTTTCTGCGGCAAGTGTAACTGTTGGCGGCGCAGGTGAATACGAGGTTGGCAAATCCTTTAATGTGGCAATCCGTTTTAATGCTGACGCAACACTTTATGCTGTTGAGGCTGACATCAGCTACAATTCAAGTGTTCTTCGTCTTAACAGTGTTTCGGGCGCTGAGTATTCAACGGGTAATGGAACGATTAAAATTGTTGACGATGCTTTTACTGCGACAAAGCCGTCAAAATCAGGCTCATATACACTTAATTTTACCGCTATTGCGGCAGGCAATTCCAATATATCTGTATCAGTGCTTGGTGGCGGCGAGGCAGAATCAAAAGCTTCGGGCAAGGCGGCAATAACCGTTGTTACGCCCAAGCCCTCGTCAAACGCTAATCTTGCTTCTATAAAATTAAGCAGTGGCGTATTGTCACCCGCATTTAACGCTAACACCACAAGTTATAGCGCAACCGTAAAGCATAGCGTTGACTCTATTACTATTACAGGCGCAGTTGCAGACGGCGGCGCTACATATGTGGGCGGCGGCACATTTGGGCTGAATATCGGTGATAACAGCCGTGTGCTTACCGTAACTGCGGCAGATGGCACTAAAAAATCATACACCATAAACATTAAGCGTATGACCGAGCAGGAAACGCTTGATGCCGAACAGGCAGAACGTGATGCAGATCCTTTGCTTGTTGTAATAGATGGTGTTGACTATACAATAGTTAATGATTTTACAAACATAACAATTCCTGCGGGATATACACAGGGTACTACCACACGTAAGGATTCTGAAATTACGGTTTTGAATGACGAACACGGTGGATACACACTTTATTGGCTTACAGATGCAAATGGCGAAAACGGTGCGTTTTATACCTGCGACGAAAATGATAAATTTACCCGTGTTAATTGTATACGCGCAAATGGCAAGCTTTATATAATAGAGCAACCGGATTTAGAAAACATTCCCGACGACTATGTATTGGCGGACCGTGTTATCGACGGAAAAGATATTGAGGCTTACGCGTATATTGATGAATCGTTAAAGGAATTTTATGTTGTAAAGTGTTATGTGGACGGTACACGCGCATATTACCGTTTTGATTCTGTTGAAGGCACGATGCAACGCGCGGCAGAGTTTGATCTGGCTGTTAAAAATGCCAACACAATACCTTTAGAAGAACAAAACACAGGTAGGTTTGCCTGGTTTACCAATATGAACACTACAGGCAAAACAGTATTTATGATTATTGTGCTTGTGGCTGTAATATTGATAGTTGTGGCGATACTTCTTATCGTAAAAATTGCTTCGGTAAGAAATGATGACTTTGAAGAAGATTTTATGTCTATAGCAAACAACGACTTTATTTTAAATGATTTTGCTGACGAAGCAGCTTCGGATGTGCAAGAACCCGAGCTGTTAGAGAAATTCGAAGAAACAGCACAGGAAACCGATAGCGAAACCGAAACAGAAGAACAAAAAGATTAGCATAAAATTAACGCCGCAAGCAAAACATACGGCTTAAAATTTTACTTGACTTTTTATCCCTTTTCCATAAAATAGATATTAGTGAAAGGGAGTAGTGTGCAGCGCAAGCTGTGGCAACGGTCGTCATCACGAAGAAATTCCGGCCTTTGCCCGAAACATTTTGTTTTGTAACGAGACTTTTACTGCGTTTTTTGCGCAGTAAAAGTCTTTTTTTATTCCCGTTCGAAAACAAAGAAAGGACATAAAAAAATGGATTTCTTAACGAACACCCTTAGCGAACTCAGCTTCCTTGTTGAAAATCTTTCAGCTTTTGCCGCAGCGGGCGGTTGGAAGTACCTTGTGATGTGGGTAATCGGCGGCGTGCTTATTTATCTTGCTATTCGTCACGATATGGAGCCCACACTTCTGTTACCGATGGGCTTCGGTACAATTCTGGTTAATATTCCTTCCTCGGGCGCTATAACACATTATTCCGAAACGGGCGAGGTCATAGCCGAAGGTGCCCTGACCACACTTTTTAATGCCGGTATTGCCAATGAATTGTTCCCGCTTATATTGTTTATCGGTATTGGCGCGATGATTGACTTTGGTCCGTTGCTCACCAATCCAAAGCTAATGATTTTTGGCGCGGCGGCTCAGTTTGGTATATTCTTTACCTTCTGTTTAGCATCTATGTTCTTTACCACACCTGAAGCTGCATCTATCGGTATTATTGGCGCGGCAGACGGTCCTACAGCAATTGTTGTTGCAAACAAACTTTTGGGCGCAGACAGCGATATTACAGGCGCTATAATGGTTGCGGCATATTCTTATATGGCGCTCGTTCCTATTATTCAGCCACCTGTTATCAAGCTTCTTACAACTAAGAAAGAACGCCTTATCAGAATGCCGTATCAGGGAAAAGAGGTTTCTCGTCTTACAAAAATTTTATTCCCGATAGTTATTACAATTGTTGCAGGCGTAGTGGCTCCCGAATCGGTTTCGCTTATCGGCTTCCTTATGTTCGGTAACCTTATCCGTGAATGTGGTGTGCTTAATTCCCTTTCGGAAACTGCACAAAAGGTGCTTGCTAACCTTATTACTATATTCCTTGGTATCACAATTGCTTGCCAGATGGAAGCTTCTAAATTCCTTAATTTCAACACCTTGCTTATTTTAGGACTTGGTCTTTTTGCTTTTATTTTCGATACCGCAGGCGGCGTTATGTTTGCAAAGCTTATCAACCTTTTCTTGCCCAAGGACAAGAAAATCAACCCAATGATTGGCGCTGCAGGTATTTCGGCATTCCCGATGTCTGGCCGTGTTGTTCATAAAATGGGACTTAAAGAAGACCCACAGAACTTCTTGCTTATGCAGTCTATCGGTGTTAATGTTTCGGGACAGATTGCTTCGGTTATAGCGGGCGGTCTTATCCTTAGCTTCTTTATGTAATCGGGAGGTAATGTATTATGTTTAATAACTTGCTTAGCATATTCAGCACCTTTAACCCAATGGCTTTTATTGATAATCTTAAATATATGCTTTCGGGTATGATCGCGATATTTATTGTTATAGGTGTAATTATTATTATCACAGTTGTGCTTAATAAAATATTCAGTAAAAAGAAATAATATAAATTTAAGACCTTCGGGATTATTGATCCTGAAGGTCTTTTTTATTTTTGTGTTTAATTTTTAATTTTTTTATTTCTGCTTTTGCCTT
>JAZSBS010000007.1:0-30220 GCA_045602525.1 Acutalibacteraceae bacterium | reverse complement strand
GTTTGGCAATGTGTCCACTTCCGAGTGAAATAAAAACATGTCCACCCAAGGACATAAGGGTAGACATGAAGAATTCCAAAAAAATTATTCACGCTCACCTCGGTAGGCGTTAAACTTACGGCAAATGCCACCTACTGTCTGTGGTTTGCTAAGTAATTATACATAACCCGACTTGATTTGTCAAGTAAAATTTTTAATTATTTTCTAAAGTTGCGCCATTGTAGTAGTGAAGCAGTATTTCTTTATAGCTACTGCCCTGTTCTGCCATATAGTTTGCTCCCATCTGGCTCATACCAACGCCGTGACCGTAGCCTTTTACCGTAAATGTAAAATTGCCGTCGGCAAAGCTTATTTTAAAATTGCTCGAACGGAGCCCTAACGCCTTGCAGATTGCCGAGCCCGTGGTTTGCTTGCCGCAATAAGTAACGCTTTTAACATATCCGCTTTCGGTAGTATTGATGTCAGTAAAATAATCCTGTGGCTCACCTATGGGCGAGGCTATATCCTTAAGTTTTTCACAAAGCTCGTCGATTGTAAAGGCGGCTTCACTTAAAAAACCATTTGCAAGCTGGTCGCCAAGGCTTTCGACCTCGTTAAGATAGGGTAAATCCTTACCCCACACATCAGCACAGGCATTTGTAGTGCCACCTGATATTGCGTGATAGGCTGCAAAAATTGGTGTGCCGTCGTAAGACAGCCACTGATCTTTGACAGATGTGATACAGCTGTCTATCTTTTTGGTATACTCGTCTGTCTTTTCGCCCCAGCGGGTAGAGACTTCCTCACGTGTGATAAAGCATTGCGCAGTTTCGCCGTCGGCGGAAATATCATATTCAGAATTTGTGTTGTTTTGTAGCCGATAGCATGCAAAGGTATAGGCCGCTACCGCCTGCGCCTTTAAAGCCTCGTTCTCATAAAGCGCGGGCATTTCGGCGGCCACTACACCGAATATGTAGTCTTTTGTTGATACTTCTAAAACAGAGCCATCCTTTAAAACCTTGATTGTCTCAAAACCGATATTTTGATTTTTGTTTTCATAGGCGATATTATTTTGTGGCTTTGCGGTTGGCAGAGCGGTATTTTTACCCTTTGAAAGTGATGACAACGGAATTACCAGCATAGAAAAAATTACAATAAGCGCTATAAAAAATGTTCCTTTCATATTGCACACACCTTTAATTTTGTTGACTTTTTACTGCCGCATATATAAAATATATATGTTATTATTTTTCTTTAAATTCTTTGAGGTGATTTTATTATGAAAAATCGTCACACATTAATACTTTTGTGTGTGCTGACTCCTGTATGTGTGATGTTTCGTGCGATACAGCTTGTATTCACAATAGACGGCGCAACGGGCTTTATAAAGCAGCAATATACGGCGATAAGTGTTTTGATGACCGTTATCGTCTGCGCCGCTATAGCGTCTGTGGCTATGCTTGCGACATCTGTTGACGAAATAAAAGAGAAACCCTACGGCAAACATCCTGCTGTTGCGATAACCTGTGTGCTTGCGGGCGGAATGTTTATATATCAGACTGTTGCGGGAATGTCGGTAATAAATGCTTGGTATGACGTTTTACTGGTACTTTTAACGCTTGTATCGGTATTTGTGTTTGTTGCATATGGTCTAAAAAATGTGTATGATTACAATTTGCCCGATATAATGCTTATAGTACCTGTGCTGTATTATGTCGTTAAGCTGATAAGTGTTTTTGTTAGCACATCTGCTTTGTCACTGGTAACAGAAAACATTTTTCTTATTTTTACAAACAGCGTTTTACTTTGGTTTATGTATGAATTTGCAAGCTTTGAAAATCAAATAGGGGATGTTGCAAAAAAACCAAAAAGGCTGTTTGCTTCAGGACTTGCGGCGGTTATGCTGTGCGCTGTAACGGCAATACCAAGACTTGTTTTAATGATAACGGGCAAAATGGAGATCACAAGCGGAGATGTTTCTGCGGCGTTACTTAATATTTCGATTGGACTATTTATAATTGCGTATATTGTATCTAATTTTTACAATAAGGATGAAATTAAAAAATCTACCCCTAAGCACCTGGCATAGCGTTTTCAATTGACAAAATATATTTTCTATTGTATAATCAGTATTGGATTTAAAATTTTGGCTATACTTTTTAAAGAGTTAATTTATTTGGTTTTCTCTAATTTCAAAAGACGGGAGTGCCGTATTTGGAAAAGTTTGTAATAAACGGGGGAAGGCGGCTTGTAGGCAGTGTTCATATAAGCGGTGCCAAAAATGCGGCGGTTGCGATTTTGCCTGCGGTGTTACTTGCCGATAGTCCCTGTATTATTGAAAATTTACCCGAAATATCTGATGTTGCAACCTTGCTTCGCGCAATAAAGCAGTTAGGTGCCGAGGTTCGCGCTATAAATAAATCAACGGTAGAGATTAATCCTGTATCGGCAAACTCCTTTGTTATCGATAAAAAGATGGCAGAGGGTATGCGTGCGTCAAGTTATTTTTTAGGCGCGCTTTTAGGTCGTCATAACCGTGCGCGAGTAGCCCCTCCGGGTGGCTGTGATTTTGGTGTACGACCTATCGACCAGCACATCAAAGGCTTTGAAGCGTTAGGTGCTAAGGTTATTATCGAAAACGGTATGGTTGACGCAAGGGCGCAGGCACTTCGCGGTTGTTCGGTATATCTTGACGTAGTGTCGGTTGGTGCTACCATAAATATTATGTTAGCCGCTGTTAAAGCTCGCGGACTTACCGTTATTGAAAATGCTGCGCGCGAGCCGCATATTGTTGACCTTGCAAACTTTTTAAACTCTATGGGAGCCAACATTATGGGTGCAGGCACCAGTGTTATAAAAATTCGCGGTGTTGAAAGTCTTCGAGGAACCACCTACAGTATTATACCCGACCAGATTGAAGCAGGCACTTATATGGTGGCTGCTGCCGCAACAGGCGGCGATGTGCTTATAGAAAATGTAATACCAAAGCACCTTGAATCGATTATTGCAAAGCTTGTCGAGGCAGGTGCCGAGATTACCGAATACGACGAGGCTGTCCGTGTCAAAATGACGGGCAGACCTAAAAAGTGTAATGTTAAAACAATGCCGCATCCGGGATTTCCAACCGATATGCAGCCTCAGATAGCAACGCTTTTGGCTATATCTGAAGGCACAAGCATTGTAACCGAGGGCGTTTGGGACAACCGTTTCAGATATGTTGAACAGCTTATCGGAATGGGAGCGAAAATTCAGGTTGATGGTAAAATGGCGGTTATTACAGGTGTCGAAAAACTAACACCCGCGCCGGTAAAGGCGGTTGACCTCAGAGCAGGCGCCGCAATGATTATTGCAGGTCTTATGGCAGAGGGAGTAACCGAGGTTGAAAACATTATATATATCGACCGCGGTTACGAGAATGTGGCAGAAAAGCTTCAGAAGCTTGGCGCTGACATAAAGCGTGTACCTGTTGTTAATAAAGAAGCGGTTATAAAAAACGCATAGACAAATGGCGGCTTAAAAAAGCCGCCATACTTATATAAGAAAGGGGGATTTTATGGCGCGACTGTGTACGCTTGCCAGCGGCTCTACAGGAAATAGTACATATGTATCAACAACCGACGGCGATATACTTGTCGATGTAGGTATTTCCTACAAGGCTTTAATGGCCGCGATTGATGAGGTTGGCGGTGACATTGCAAGATTGCGTGCAGTTGCTGTGACGCATACTCACACCGACCATATAAAAGGGCTTAAAATCTTTTTAAAAAACACAAAAATCCCGCTTGTCGCTTCGTCCGAAACATTAGAGAACTTGGCGGCGAACAACCTTATACCCGAGGGTATAACGGTGACCGCGGCAGACAATAAAATTGTTACGTTTGGCAATACGGTTGTGGACTTTTTTTCTACAAGCCACGATGCTGTAGGTAGCGGCGGATATGTTATAACTCTGCCTGATGGCAGGCGTGCTGCCGTTTGCACCGACCTTGGTGTTATGACCGATAATATAAGACAAAAACTTTTTGGTTGTGATGCACTTTTGATAGAATCCAATCACGATGTAGAAATGTTGCGTCTAGGACCGTACCCCGCAAGTCTTAAACTGCGCATACTTTCAGAACAGGGTCATCTTTCAAACAATGCTTGCGCGTGTGAGTTGCCGTCACTTTTAAAAAGTGGCACAACCCGCATAATACTCGGTCACTTAAGCGCAGAAAACAACACGCCCTTTTTAGCCGAGTCCTCGGCAAAGGCAACACTTGCCGATATTGGTGCTAAAGAGGGTGAAGATTATATTCTCTCGGTGGCAAAACCAAAAACGGTAGGGGTGACGGTGTTTTGATTAAGGTAACGATTATTACACTTGGTAAGCTTAAGGAAAAATATCTGCGTGACGCTGTGGATGAATATGCTAAACGTCTTTCACGATATTGTAAGCTTGATATTATAGAGTTAAGCCCTGTAAATCTGCCTGAAAAACCGTCGCAGAGTGAGGTTGATTCGGCTCTTGCAAAAGAAGCCGAAATGATAGAAAAGCGCATTCCTGAAGGCAGTGTTGTTACTGCTCTTTGTGTGGAGGGCAAATCGTTTTCAAGCGAGCAACTGGCTGATTTTGTAGAGGCTAATACCAACAACGGTAAAAATATGTGCTTCATAATAGGAAGTTCCTATGGTATGAACGAAACAATAAAGCAGAAGGCGAATTTAAAACTGTCGCTGTCAAAAATGACTTTTCCGCATCAACTTTTCAGGGTAATGCTTCTCGAACAAATCTATCGGGCATTTAAAATAAACGAGGGCGGAACATATCATAAATAGAAAATAAAAAAATGCTTGACCTTGGCGAGAGGTTGTGGTATAATGCTACTACCTCTGCAAGGCTTTTTTTATGCGTAAAAATTGCCTTATCAACGCAGTTACACAATATGCTGTATTGTGCTTTCAAAAGGTATTCTATATATGCTTTTTGTACGGCGGATGGTGTTCTGTAATGAGGGAGGCATTCTTGAACTTTGTGTCAAGAAAAAAATATTTCCGTAAAGCGGGAGGTGCCGTTATGAGAGTAAAAATTACACTCGCTTGCACAGAATGCAAGCAACGCAACTACAACACTATGAAAAACAAGAAAAACGACCCTGATAGACTTGAGATGAACAAGTATTGCAGGTTCTGCAGAAAGCACACCTTGCACAAGGAAACAAAGTAAGGAGGGTAATATGATGAAAACTGTCAATAGAATTTGTCAGATTCTTTCGGTTATCTTCGCAGCTGTTTCTTTAGTACTCTTTTTCACCAATTTTGCAACCCTCACAACCGCAGCAGGTTCTGTAGATGCAGTTGGTGCAGCGCTTGGCTTTGGTAGCAAGCTTACCATTGCTGAGGTAGAGTACGATATGGCAAGATCGGCAGATATTCTTTTCTGCTTCTGGCTTGCTGTAATTGGTCTGCTACTCAGCATTTTCTCGTTCAAGTCAAAAAAGGTACGTTACTTCGCGCCGGCAGTAGGCTTGGGCACAGGTATTTATATGTTGGTTATCGCACTTAGCGATGCGACCAAGTTTGTAGATGCCCGTCCACTTACCACAAAGGTTGCTCCTGTTGGTATCGAGTACACAGGTTCTGTATTGCTCACAGCAATTGCTCTTTTGCTTTTTGCAGTAGCAGCAGCGGCGTATCTTCTTATTGACGATTACATCGAGGTAATGCAGTCAAAGGGTGCAAAACGCACAATTCTTAAGCGTGTAATCGGATTCTTAAAGGATTACAAGAGCGAAGTTAAAAAGATAGTATGGCCGGGTGTTAACGATGTTGCAAAAAACACGTTAATCGTTCTTATTATGTGCCTTATTGTCGGTGCGTTTATCTGGCTTCTTGACCTTGGCCTTGGTAATCTTATCGAGCTTATCCTCGGAATTTAATTCGGGAGGATATAAGTTATGGCTGAAACAACAGAAGCAAGATGGTATGTTGTACACACTTATTCAGGCTATGAGAATAAGGTTGCGACCGACCTTGCTACAATGGTCGAAAGTCGCGGTATGCAGGATTTAATTCAGGATATCAAAATTCCGATGGAAACCGTTACCGAGATTAAAGATGACAAGACACGCGAGGTCGAAAGAAAAATTTTCCCTGGATACGTTTTGATCAAAATGATTGTTACCGATGACAGTTGGTATGTTGTTCGCAACATCCGCGGATGCACAGGCTTTGTAGGTCCTGCCTCTAAGCCGGTACCACTGACTGATGCAGAGGTTGCAGCACTTGGCGTTGAAAAGCACAGCGTTGAGGTTGGCTACAGCGAGGGTGACACCGTTAAGATTATTAACGGTCCGTTGGAAGGCTACAGCGGCGTTATCAAATCAATTGATTTAGCTAACAATAACGTATGCGTGGTTCTTTCTATGTTCGGAAGAGAAACACCGGTTGAGCTTGAACTTGACCAAATTTCTCTCGATGATTAATTGTTAATACGCAGAAATGCTTATTAACTTCCGGCATACAGATTTTTTTGCGGTCAAGGTTAACCGTCCGTAAAAATGTGAGCATCTGTGTGTCACGGTGGGAGGAGTATGTATATGAGTACTCCGCCAAGTGTTACTTTAGCAAAGCAAAGGCTTTGACTAAACACGGATACCACGAATAATGGAGGTGCTATTTATGGCTCAGAAAATTACAGGTTATATTAAATTGCAGATTCCTGCAGGTAAGGCAACACCGGCTCCCCCGGTTGGTCCTGCACTCGGTCAGCATGGTGTTAACATCATGGAGTTTACCAAGGCATTCAACGAAAGAACCAAAAATGATGTAGGTATGATTATACCTGTTATCATCACTGTTTATGCAGACCGTTCTTTCAGTTTTATTACAAAAACACCACCCGCAGCAGTACTCATCAAGAAAGCATGTGGTATTGAAACTGCGTCGGGTACACCTAATAAAACTAAGGTTGCCAAGATTACAAGCGAACAAGTTAGAAAGATCGCAGAAACTAAGATGCCCGATCTTAATGCAGCAAGCATTGAAGCCGCTATGAGTATGATAGCAGGTACAGCTCGCAGCATGGGCGTTGAAGTTGTTGATTAAGAGGTAAGCGACTATGAAACACGGAAAGAAATATAATGACAGCGCAAAACTTATCGAAGCTGGTAAGTTTTACGATGTTGAAGAAGCAGTAGCAGTTGCTGTTAAAACAGCTTCTGCAAAATTTGATGAAACCGTTGAACTTCACGTCCGCCTTGGTGTTGACTCACGTCACGCTGACCAGCAGGTAAGAGGCGCCGTTGTTCTTCCTAACGGTACAGGTAAAACTGTAAGAACTCTTGTTCTTGCAAAGGGCGATAAGGCTGATGCTGCTACAGCTGCAGGCGCTGATTATGTTGGCGCTGAAGATATGGTAGCTAAAATTCAGAATGAAAACTGGATGGATTTTGACGTAGTTATCGCTACTCCCGATATGATGGGTATGTTAGCTCGTCTTGGTAAGGTTCTTGGCCCACGTGGTCTTATGCCTTCACCAAAGGCTGGTACTGTAACACCTGACGTTGCTAAGGCTGTAACCGAAGCAAAGGCAGGTAAGATTGAGTACCGTCTTGACAAAACTAACATCATTCACTGCCCAATCGGCAAAGTATCTTTTGGTCCAGAAAAGCTTCAGGAAAACCTTGACGCACTTATGGGTGCTATCATAAAGGCTAAGCCTGCTGCAACTAAGGGTCAGTACGTAAAATCTTGCACAGTGGCTACAACAATGGGCCCCGGCGTAAAGATTAACGTTGCTCGTTTTGGTGCATAATTAAAAATTTAAAGCCGTCCGTAAGGGCGGCTTAATTTTTTAGGTGCAAAGTAATAGTGAAAAATAATAAGTAAGGTGTTTCGTCTAAGAAAAAAGGATATAAAAATCCCCACCGTTTGGTGGGGATGATTTTATTTTTCGATATCAGGCTGTTCTTCTGTTACGGCCTCTTCACTTTGTATATCGGGTTGAGAACTTGTAACAACCTCATCTGCGGGTGTGGACTCGGTAACGGCGGGTCGGTAATATGTATAGTCCTTATCAACAGGATTATAAATATATGCCATTGGGTCCGGATGCTCATAGCCTTTATTTCTGCAAGCAAAAAGACAAAACGGTGCAGCAAACGGAACTAACAGATAAATCAAAAAATATTTAATCGCTTTTTCGGGCACGGTGGATTCGAATATTTTGTATAGGCAAATATATGTTAGTGCTGTAACAGCCGACATAATTACTGCCGAGGCAATTAACAAAACATAAAAAACTAAAATACCGCCAAGCATTTCAAATGCTATATCTTCGCCGTAGGTGACACCTGCTGAATCCAATGTCGCCATATTTATTATCAAATATACGAAAAACGCTATGTAAATGACAGAAAATGTAGCAATGCCCACTATTGATAAAATAAGCAAAATTTTATCCCAACGTCGGCTAATGCCGTTTTGCTTATCATAATCTCGCGCAAGCGCACCGATAATCCAAGAATCACCAAAAGGAATCCACGCAAGCCAAGGGTTTGCGATGCCTCGACGTCGCGCCAGAGTGTGAAGCGATAAAGACTGAAAAACATAATTAAGTATAAGAAAACCCATTAATAAAAGATAAACTAAAATTAAAACAGCTACCAATCCAATTGCTACGGCTTCTCCCATAACAAAACCTCCTTTTATTTGTAATTTAAGTTTACGATAAACAGATATTAATGTCAAGAAATATTTACATAGTATATTTACTTGTAAATTATTATTTTATGTGGTATTATCTAATGAAATGAGATTGTTTGCAAAGGATTGATTATATGGCTTTTGGTATTGCTTTCAGTAATGTGTTGCTGACACTTTTATATATAATACCGGGATTTTTATGCTGCAAAACAAAAATTGCCAAGGCGGACCACCTGTCAACACTTTCGGCAATACTTATGTATGTATGCTCACCTTGTATGATAGTGTCATCCTTTATGGAAACTGAGCGTTCATTACAAAACATAGGGAAAATAATGCTGTTTTTTGTAGTGGCGCTTATCATACAAACTGTTCTTACATTTGTTTTGTATGGTCTGTTCCGCAGAAAATTTGATGATGTAAAATATAGAATGTTGACAGTTAGCTTTGGTCTTGGTAATGCGGGGTTTTTTGGCATTCCGATAATCAAGGCATTGCTTCCCGGTCACCCTGAGGTTGCTTGTTTTGCCTGTGTGTATATTGTTGGCATGAATATGCTTACCTTTACAATTGGAGCGTACTGTCTTACGGGTGATAAAAAGCGTATGGCAATGAAGCGTGCGTTTTTAAATCCATCATTTATAAGTCTTGTAGTGGCACTTGTTTTATGCGCTTTAAATGTAAAGAGCATTATGCCCGATATGCTAAACGATGCTATTATTTTGCTAAACAAAATTACAACACCGCTCTGTATGATTATTTTAGGTATAAGACTTGCTTCAGTTTCGTTTAAAAAGCTTTTTGCGCGCGTATTTGTTTATGTTACCTGCGCCTGTAAATTGATTATCTTTCCCTTTATATGCCTGTTGCTTGTTTGGTTTTTACCTGTTGATAATATTTTTAAGGCAGCTATGTTTATATTAGGCGGCACACCCTGCGCTTCGGTTATGCTTAATATTGCAGAGATGTACAATGGCGAAACTGAACTTGCTGCAAACTGTGTGCTTCTAAGCACCCTGCTTTGCGTTTTTACAATTCCATTTCTTAATGTTGTGTCAAACGCATTGTTTGTTTGATAAAAAACAAAAGCCGTACATTTTGTACGGCTTTTAAATTTATTTTATCAGACTTTTTATCCAATTAAGGATGGTGAAATTGTCGGCAAATTCATAGGTTATGATACCCATTACAAACACAAACACGATAATTAACGGTAAAATATATTTGAAATATGGATATAAGCACCGCGATACTTTGGGTCCTTTACCGGTGTTGGCTTCGGCAATAAAATTATCAAAACCCCAACCTTTTTTGCTCGTGCAGAAAAGAATGTACACAAGAGAGCCTAACGGTAACAGGCAGTTGCTTACAAGAAAATCTTCAAGGTCGAGAATTGTAGAACTCGAATTAAATGGGTGGAAAGAGCTAAGAACATTGTAGCCAAGCGCACAGGGGAGAGAAAGCACAAGTATTGCAGCGCAACATATCAGACAGGCTTTAGTGCGTTTCCAACCTGTAATTTCACGCACACAGGCGAGGATGTTTTCAAACACAGCAAGCACCGTGGACATAGCCGCAAAGAACATAAACAAGAAGAAAAGAGAACCCCATATTCTACCGCCCTGCATACCATTAAATACCTTTGCCATAGCTACAAACAAAAGACTTGGTCCATTGCCTGGGTCAACATTAAATGTAAAGCAAGCGGGGAATATGATAAGTCCTGCCATAATGGCTACAGATGTATCAAGTATTAAAATGTTTATGGATTCGCCCATAAGGGTGCGGTCTTTGCCAATGTAACTTCCAAATATTGCCATAGAGCCTATTCCTAAACTCAGCGTGAAGAAGGATTGATTCATTGCGCCTACAATTACATTGCCGTTAAGCTCACTAAAATCAGGCTTGAGATAGAATGACAATCCTTCTTTTGCGCCGTCAAGCCAAAATCCGCGAACGGCAAGAACTATCATTAGTAGTAGCATTAACACCATCATATATTTTGTAATTCTTTCAAGTCCTTTTTGTAGGCTGAAACACAAAATGGCAAATCCTATTATTACAACGATTGCCATACATCCGATCATAACGGGCGCATCCAGTAGCATGTTACCAAAAAGTTCGTTTGATGTCGTATCGGAAATACCCGTCATATCGCCCTTTACAAAGCTTACAAAATAGTAAAGTATCCATCCTGCAACCGATGTGTAAAACATCATAAGCAGCAAGTTGCCCATAAAAGCAGCGAAACCGTGATAGTGCCATTTTTGGTTTGGTTTTTCAAGGTTTTGATAGCACTTTATAACACTTGCCTGACTGGCGCGCCCAACCGAAAATTCCATTATCATTACAGGTAGTCCTAAAATTACCAAAAAAATCAGATATATAAGTACAAATGCGCCACCGCCATATTCACCGCACATCCAAGGAAATTTCCACACGTTACCGCAGCCAATAGCACAGCCAGCGCTAAGCAGTATAAAGCCGAGGCGACTTCCTAATTTTTCTCTTTCCATAATAAACTCCTAATTTTAAATTGCCAAAACATTTTACCAAATTTATTTATTTTAGTCAAGTAAAGTATTAAAGATTGATTTTATAAGAAAAATATGATAACATAAATAAAAAGGTTTGGTGAAATTTATGAACAACATTTGGCATGATGTATCCCCCGAAAGAATAAAGCCTGACGATTTCTTGTGTGTAATTGAAATTCCAAAGGGTAGTCGTAAAAAATATGAGCTTGATAAAGAAACGGGTTATATAATTCTTGACCGAGTGCTTTATACCTCTACACACTATCCTGCAAACTACGGATTTATACCTCGCACCTATGGTGATGATAACGACCCGCTTGACGTGTTGCTTATCTGTGCCGAGGATTTAGAGCCGTTAACCTTGGTGCGTGCATATCCTATTGGTGTTATCGCCATGGTAGATAATGGTTCCCGAGATGAAAAAATAATTGCAATACCCTACAGTGACCCTAACTATAATATGTATAAGTCTATCAACGAACTGCCCAAGCATTTGTTTGATGAAATGCGCCATTTCTTTGCGGTGTATAAAAATCTTGGGGAAAAGGAAACCGCAGTAGAAGAGGTAGCAAATGCCGACGAAGCTATCAGAATTATAAAGGAAGCAATTGTTCGTTATAACGAGGTATTTTTAAAGTAGGGTGATATTATGCGCATTTTAGAAATTAGTTTAAAAGAAAAATATCAGTTTTTAGGTGAGGACGGCAGAGCGCCGCGCCTTACCGGTTATCTGCCGTATTGTCTTAAGGAAATGGGTAGAGCAGACGAAAAGCGGCCTTGCATAGTAGTGGTCCCGGGTGGAGGCTACAGTATGTGTAGTGAACGAGAGGCCGAGCCGATTGCGCTTAAATTTTTGAATTGGGGCTTTAATGTGTTTGTGCTTCGTTATTCCTGTGCGCCACACCGCTATCCTACACAGCTGCGTGAGGTTGCGGCTGCTTTTGAAGAAATATATGAACACGCAAACGATTGGAACTGTGATACGACAAAAATCGGTATAATAGGTTTTTCGGCAGGCGGACATTTGGCCGCCAATTACTGCAACGCATATAACTGCGGTGCGGTGCGTGCTGTATTTCCTGATAGCAAAAAGCCGAATTTTAGCGTACTTTGTTATCCTGTAATATCGGCAGACGAAACCTTTGCGCACAAGGGCAGTTTTGTAAATCTATTAGGTGCATATCCGGTAGGTGATGATGTATCAAAATACTCTTGCGACAAAATGGTTACCTTTGATACGCCTCCTACATTTATATGGCATACTGCTGAGGACCAAGCAGTGCCCGTTAAAAACAGCCTTGTGTATGCCACGGCACTTGCTGATAATAAGGTGCCGTTTAGTTTACATATTTATCCTTACGGTGTTCATGGTCTTTCAACGGTTGATCATCTTACCAATGACGATGACCACCTTGACTCCAAAACACTTGTAGCAAACACATGGATTGATGATCTTAAAAGGTGGATGGATAAGACAATTTAATGCACAATTATTATATAATAAAGCCATTGCTTCAATTTATAGGCAATGGCTTAAAATATTCTTTTTATATAATAATTTTCAATTTTTAATTATAAATTTTAATGATGGTGGCAATGGTGTTCGCCACTATGCTCTATATGGCAATGTTGATAATGACATTGCTCGTGGGTGTTTTCAAGTTCTAATGTTGAGTGGGTAATACCGTGCTCTGCGAGTTCTTTACGCACTTTTTCTTTTGTGGTTTGCGGGTCGTTATTGGTTACAATATGCATTGTGGCATAAATATTTTGTCCGTCAATACTGCGTAGGTGTATATGATGCGCGTCAACAATACCGCCAATCTTGCAAATATGCTCTTTTAGTTCTTCTACCGAAATATTATCAGGTATCTTTTCAAGAAATATATCAAGCACGGTTTTTAAGTTTTTAATAGCGTTTACCAAAATAAAAATTGCAACACCAATAGACATTATGGGGTCAAGTAGGTAAAAATCGGTAAACCGCATAACAACGGCTCCTATAAGTACCACAACCCAGCCAAGAACGTCCTCAAGCATATGCAAATTTACCGCCTTTTGATTTATAGACTCACCACCGTGTGTAAAACGCGCTGCCAGAAAGTTGACTGCCACACCAATAACACCAAACACAATCATACCGTTATAGTTAATGTCGGTGGGGTTAATAATTCTCTCTATCGCGTTTATAATTACTGCGATGGAGCCAAACAGCAAAATGAAGGTTGTAATTACACCGCCGAGCACCGAGTATCTTGCATAACCATAGGTGTAGGTGTTGTCGGGTTGACGCGAGGATTTCTTTTCAAGAAAATAAGAAAAGCCTATGCTGGCGGCGTCACCCATATCGTGAACGGCATCAGACGTTATAGCAACGCTACCGGTAAATATGCCCCCAATAAATTCGAAAATCGCAAAAGAAAGATTTAAAATAAAGGCAATTAAAATATTTTTTTCATTCTTCATAACATCACCTTAATTGACAAATTTTATTATTTGATATACAATATGTTTAATATAGAACAAAGTGTTCAATATTTCAATGTATGATTTTTGTGGTTTGTATATTACCGAACAAAAAGGAAGATTTGTATGGACAGAAGACAGAGAAAAACACGTGAAGCTATTTTTAAAGCATTTACCGAATTGTTGTCAAAAAAAGATTTTAACAATATTACAGTTGGCGAGATTATTGAGCGCGCTGATGTGGGCAGAGCCACCTTTTATGCGCACTTCGAAACTAAAGATTATTTGCTGAAAGAGTTAAGTAGTGAATTATTCTGCCATATATTTGATGCCGAACATGGCGAGCATGATCACAAGCACATATTTGACTGCGATGTAACTGATTCGGTATTTTTACATCTTTTTAAACATCTGCAAAAAAACGACAATCAGATATTAGAACTGTTGTCGGGTGAAAATAACGGTCTTTTTTTATATTATTTTAAAACGGGACTTCTGGATTTGGTTAAAAATCAGCTTGACGGTTTAAAAAAAGAAAAACACAATCGGTTACCCGATGAATTATTAATAAATCATATAGCATCAACATTTGTTGAAACGGTAAAGTGGTGGGCGGACAATCAATGTGCACAAAGCCCCGAAATAATTACGGAATATTTTATATCGCTTATATAACACAAAAGACGAAAAGTTAAACTTTTCGTCTTTTTATATTCCCTTAATTTGACATAGTTTTCAGCGAGGCAGATATATAATAATATTACGAGGTGGGCGGCGTGATAGTATATGCTGACATATTAATTCTTGTTAATTTTGTAATTGATTATTTTTTGTTATTGTTTGCCTCACGGTTTTTGCATAAAAGCCCTCGTCTTTGGCGGATGTTTTTATCGTCTGCGCTTGGTGGAATTTTTTCTCTTTACATATTTTTACCTCAAAGTAATTTTTTTGTTCAAAGCTTGGTTTATGTTTTAATGTGCGCCGTTTTGTGCCTTGTGACTTTCGGATTTGGTGATATCAAATCATTTTTTAGAAATGTTGCTGTGCTTTTTGCTGTAAACTTCGCCTATAGTGGTGCTATGATTGCAATATGGTTGATATTTAAGCCTTACGGTATGGTTATAAATAATTCGGTGGTTTATTTTGATATTTCACCGATTTTTCTGATTTTGTTTTCTGTAATAGGGTATTTTGTCGTAGTGTTATTGCGAAAGCTTTTAAAAAAGACATTTGCACAAGACACCTATTGTGACGTTACAGTGTGTTGCGGCAACAATGTTCTGAAGCTTTGTGGCATTGTGGACACGGGCAATTCTTTGACAGATGTTTTTGGTGTGTCGCAGATTTTAATAACCGAGCAGGAAATTGTTGATAAGCTTTTGAGAACGGAAAAACAAAATCCTGTGCGTTTTCGAAAAATTCCCTGTGGCACCGTAGTGGGCGAAAAATTACTCGACGGTTACCGTATAGATAGCGCTGCAATTTTATACAACAACAAAAAATATGATTTTAAAAATCCTATATTGGCGGTATCAAACACATCGCTTGACGATTGTAAGATAATTGTAAATCCTGAAAATTTAAACTGAGTGTGGGGTAGAAAATAATGAATTTCATAAATTTAATTAAAAATATAATTTTAAAAATATTTGGGCAAAAAACAATATATTACATAAACGGTCCCGAAACTTTACCTCCTCCACTTTCTGCCGACGAAGAAACCGAATTGTTAAATAATCCGAGTGAGCAGGCAAAGGAAAAGCTTATTGTTCATAACCTTAGGCTTGTTGTATACATCGCGCGCAAGTTTGACACTGCGCCTACGGGTATAGAGGATTTAATATCTATAGGTACAATTGGTCTTATAAAGGCGGTAAACACCTTTTGTCCCGAGCGCAATATAAAGCTTGCGACCTATGCGTCGCGTTGTATTGAAAACGAGATACTAATGCATCTGCGTAAAGTGTCGTCAAAACGCAATGAGATATCAATTGATGAGCCGCTTAATACCGATTGGGACGGTAACGAATTGTTGCTGTCTGATGTGTTGGGCAGCGAGCCTGATGAGGTGGGTCGCTGTCTTGAGCAAGAGGACGAGAGACATCAATTGAACGGATTTGTTTGCAATTTGCCTCCACGTGAGCGACAGATTATGGAAATGCGTTTTGGTATGAACGGTTATCCAGAATATACTCAAAAGCAGGTTGCCGATACTTTAGGTATTTCGCAATCATATATATCGCGTCTTGAAAAAAGAATTATTGTTAAACTTAAAAAGCAGATTGAAAAAGCGGTGTAGGTAGTGTAAAATATTATCGGTGATATTTTTGAAATGTTTGGCTTTATATCTTTTGTTTATAAATGTAATATCCATAATTTTGTGTGTAACAGATAAACTAAAATCAAAATTAGACGGCTGGCGTATTCCAGAAAAAACGCTTTTTATTACAAGTCTTATAGGCGGTAGTGTTGGTATGTATGCTACAATGTGCTTAATTCGTCATAAAACAAAGCATAAGCGTTTTATGATTGGTTTGCCAATTATAATTCTAATTCAATGCATAATTTTGCTGTGGCTTTTACACATAACCGCTTGACAAAACATATAATGTGATATACAATTATTAAAAATAAATATTCTTCGGGGCGGGGTGCAATTCCCCACCGGCAGTAAAGAGGTTGTCTCTAAGCCTGCGAGCCTTTTTAGGTTGATTTGGTGAAATTCCAAAGCCGACGGTACAGTCCGGATGGTAGAAGAAAAAATCTATGTATTTTTACGCCCCCACATATTCTGTGGGGGTTAATTTTTTGGGGTGGAAAAATGACACAAAAGACAAATCTAAAAAAAATATCTGTCACAGCAATGTTGTGCGCGTTGGCATACATATGTATGTTCGTTTTTAAGTTTAAGGTTAGTTTTTTAACATTCGATTTTAAAGACGCTATACTTACTGTAATTGCTTTTTTGTATGGACCTATTTATGCGGTTGTATCGTCTTTTTTGGTAGCGTTTATAGAGTTTTTATCGGTAAGCGATACTGGTGTCTATGGACTTATAATGAATGCATTGTCAAGCGCGGTGTTCTCGGCTACGTGTGGCATAATTTACAAATACCGTCGCACACTTTTGGGGGCAATTTTTGCAAGCGTTGCGGCTGTACTTTCAATGACGGCGGTTATGCTGGTAGCGAATATATTTATAACGCCATTTTATATGGGCGTGGCGCGTGCCGATGTTGCCGCGATGATACCGTCACTGTTGTTGCCGTTTAACCTTATTAAAGGTATTGTGAATGCCGCTATAACTATGATAATTTATAAACCTATTACCACAGCACTAAAAAAAGTAGGCCTTTCAAATAATAAAACCGCTAAAACTGACTTAAAAAAGTTTATACCACTAGCACTGTCAGCGTTGTTGTTGCTTATAATTGCAGTTATTATAATTTTGTTTGCACTTGACGGTAATTTTGAAATAATAAGTAAAAAATAACAGTTGACAAACAAGAAAAGTAGTAGTAAAATACTTACGCGACAAATAAATATATAGTCCTTATCAAGAGTGACGGAGGGTACAGGCCCTGTGAAGTCCGGCAACCTGAGCTATTCAAGGTGCCAAATCCTGCGGATTATCCGAAAGATAAGATTTTTATAAGCCGTTTATCTTTTGGATAAGCGGTTTTATTTTTTGTCAAATATGGAGGAATTGAATATGCATAAAAAATTATTTACTTCTGAATCAGTAAATGAGGGGCATCCTGACAAAGTGTGCGACCAGATTTCCGACGCGATACTTGACGCAATGCTTAAAGGGGACAAGTACTCCCGCGTGGCTTGTGAAACCTTCTGCACCACCGACATTGTAAATGTTATGGGTGAAATCACTACAAATGCAAGCGTTGATATTGAGGCAATTGTTCGCGAGGTTTTGTGTGATATCGGTTACAATAGTAAGGAAGAAGCTTGTTTTGACGGCAAGACTTGCAAGGTTGTTGTAAATCTTGATAAGCAGTCACCTGATATTGCAATGGGTGTTGATAACTCTCTTGAACTAAAAGACGGCGAGGATGATAAATATAATCAACATGGCGCAGGCGACCAGGGTATGATGTTTGGCTATGCTTGTGATGAAACTCCCGAGCTTATGCCGCTTGCCATATCGCTTGCACACAAAATGTCATACAAGCTTACTTGTGTTCGTAAATCGGGCGAGCTTACATATCTTCGTCCTGACGGTAAAACTCAGGTTACAATTGAGTACAATGAAGATGGTACACCCAAGCGTGTTGACACAGTTGTTGTATCTACACAGCACAGCGCAGATATTGACCTTGAAACACTTCGTAAAGATGTTTTAGAAAAGATTATTAAACCTATAATTCCTGCGAATTTGATGGATGATGAAACACAGATTTTCATTAACCCAACAGGACGTTTTGTAATAGGCGGACCTCAGGGCGACACGGGTCTTACAGGTCGAAAGATTATTGTTGATACATACGGCGGTGCGGCTCGTCACGGTGGCGGCGCATTTTCGGGCAAAGATCCCACAAAGGTTGATAGAAGTGCTGCATATGCGGCGCGATATGTTGCTAAAAATATAGTAGCCGCAGGATTGGCTTCTAAATGCGAAGTGCAACTTGCTTACGCTATCGGTGTAGCAAGACCCGTATCAATTATGGTTGATACTTTTGGTACAGGTAAATATGATGATGTAGTTATTGCCGATGCGGTCCAAAAGGTGTTTGACCTTCGTCCTGCTGCAATAATTGATAAGCTTGATTTAAGAAGACCGATTTATCGTAAGACTTCGAACTATGGACACCTTGGTCGTGAGGATGCTGATTTTACCTGGGAAAAGACCGATAAGGTTGATGAATTAAAGGCTGTTTTATGCTAATAGAATATATAGGAGGAACCTTAAATGAGTAATTACAATATAGAAACAAAATGTGTTCAGGGCGGTTATACACCAGGTAACGGTGAACCGCGTCAGATACCGATTGTGCAAAGCACAACCTTTAAATATGCTACAAGTGAGGATATGGGCAAGCTTTTTGATTTGGAAGCATCGGGATATTTTTACACTCGTCTTCAAAATCCTACAAATGACTCGGTAGCTGCAAAAATCTGCGAGATGGAAGGCGGCACTGCCGCAATGCTAACTTCAAGCGGTCAGGCGGCATCTTTCTATTCAATATTTAACATTGCTTCTTGCGGCGACCACGTTGTATCAAGCTCTACCATTTACGGCGGCACTTATAACCTTTTTGCTGTTACAATGAAGCGTATGGGTATTGATTTTACTTTTGTGTCCCCCGACTGCTCTGACGAAGAACTTGAGGCGGCTTTCCGCCCCAACACCAAGGCTGTATTTGGTGAGACCATCGCAAACCCTGCCCTTACTGTGCTTGATATCGAGCGCTTTGCAAATGCGGCTCACGCACACGGCGTTCCGCTCATAATTGATAATACATTTGCTACCCCTGTAAACTGCCGCCCGTTTGAATGGGGCGCAGATATTGTAACCCATTCTACCACCAAGTATATGGACGGTCACGGCGCAGGCGTTGGCGGTTGTATTGTAGACAGTGGTAAATTTGACTGGACTAAATACCCCGACAAATTCCCAGGTCTTTGCACGCCCGATGATAGTTATCACGGTGTAACATATACCGAGCGTTTTGGTCTTGAAGGCGCATATATCACCAAGGCTACCGCACAGCTTATGCGTGATTTTGGCTCAATTCAGTCGCCGCAAAATGCATTTCTTTTGAATCTTGGTCTTGAAAGCTTACACCTTCGTATGAAAAAACATTGCGAAAACGGATTGGCAGTAGCCAAATTCCTTAAAAACGATGACCGTATCGCTTGGGTAACATATCCGAACCTTGAAGGTGACAAATATTATGACCTTGCACAAAAATATTTACCAAACGGCGGTTGCGGAGTTGTAAGCTTTGGTGTAAAGGGTGGCAGAAAGGCTGCCGAAAGCTTTATGAAAAACCTGCGTCTTGCCGCTATTGAAACCCACGTTGCCGATGCGCGCAGTTGTTGTTTGCACCCTGCAAGCGCTACACACCGTCAGATGAATGATGCCGAGCTTGAAGCAGCAGGAATTTCAGCAGATTTGGTTCGTTTTTCTTGCGGAATTGAGAGTGCCGATGACCTTATCGCCGATATAAGCCAAGCACTTGACAATATTTAACAAAATAAATTTATAAGGAGCATAACAATGCCCATTAAAATACCTAACGATTTACCTGCGGTAAAAATTTTAAACGATGAAAATATTTTCGTAATGACCGAAACTCGTGCCATTACGCAGGACATTCGTCCGCTTAAAATATTACTGCTTAATCTTATGCCTAAAAAGATTGAAACCGAAACACAGCTTTCTCGTCTTTTGGGTAACTCACCGCTTCAGGTAGATTTTGAATTTATTCACACCAAAAGCCATGTGTCAAAAAACACATCGGCAGAGCATCTTTTTACTTTTTACAAAACCTTTGATGATGTAAAAAGTGAATACTTTGACGGTATGATTATCACGGGCGCACCCGTAGAGCAAATGCCTTTCGAAGAGGTAGAGTACTGGGATGAGCTTTGCGAAATTATGGAATGGACCAAAACCCACGTTCACAGCACGTTCCATATCTGCTGGGGTGCGCAGGCGGCGCTTTATTACCACTACGGTATAAATAAATACCCGCTGTCTGAAAAGCTTTTTGGCATATTTCCACACAAAGCCGATTATAAAAAGTCTATGCTTTTGCGTGGCTTTGACGATGTGTTTATGGTGCCGCAGTCTCGTCACACAACCATAAAAACCGAGGATGTAGCGCAAGTGCCCGAGCTAAAAATACTTGCATCTAACGAAAAGTGCGGCATTTATGCCATAGCTACCGAGGGCGGCAAGCAGATATTTATAACGGGTCATAGTGAATATGATGCCGACACTCTTAAAAACGAATATATGCGCGATTTAAATGCGGGCTTACCAATAAAAATTCCCGAAAATTATTTCCCCGATGATAATCCGGAAAACGAGCCGCTGGTTACATGGCGTTCACATGCTAACTTGCTTTACAGTAACTGGCTTAACTATTTTGTATATCAGACCACACCATATGATATAAATGAAATTAACAATGTATGATTGACTTAAATCAAAACCATCGGTTGAACCGATGGTTTTGATTATTTCCTTTGCAAAAGATAAAAAAATTTTGTTGACAAACTATACTATGCGTTGTATAGTATTATACAAAGGGAGGTATGGTATGGATATTCAGCTTAAACGCGGACTTTTAGATATTTGTGTTCTTGCTGCTATAAAGGGCGAGGACTCTTACGGGTATCAGATTATCAAGGATATGAAGCCTTTTGTCGAGATTTCAGAATCCACTTTGTATCCCATACTCCGCCGTCTTGAAGCGGCAAAGCTACTCACTGTGCGCAATGCTGAGCACAATGGTAGACTCAGAAAATATTACCATATAACCGATTTGGGCTTAAAACGTATAGAAGATTTTAAATGCGAATGGCAAGAGATTGTTTCAATTTATAACTTTGTAACAAGGGAGGAAAAGAAATGAATAAGGCGCAGTTTTTAAGCGAGCTTGAAAAGTTGCTTTACGGTCTGCCGCAGGAGGATATAAAGCAGTCACTGGATTATTACAGTGAGATTATAGACGACCGCATAGAAGACGGTCTTTCAGAATATGACGCGATAGCGGCAATGGCAAGTCCACAAGAAATAGCAAAGCAGATTTTAATGGACATACCTTTACCCAAGCTAGTAAGAGCAAAAGCCAAAACCCGACACGCACTTCGCGCGTGGGAAATTGTGCTTTTGGTGTTAGGCTCACCTATATGGTTGTCACTGAGTTTAGCCGCAGTGGCTGTGGTAATTTCGGTTTACATTGTTTTATGGTCGATAATAATCAGCCTTTATGCTGTGTCGGCTTCGCTTTTGGCGTGCGGTGTAGCGGGTATTTTGTCTTTTGTGGTTTTCGGTATTACGGGTGATGTTATTCCGGGCGTATTTATTGCGGGAGCAGGCTTTGTGTGTATTGGATTTTCTATATTTATGTTTATGACATCAAACTTGGTAACAAAAGGTCTTTTGTGGGTAAGTAAAAAAATATGGATTAGTATAAAAAGTTGCTTTATAAGAAAGGGTGACATTAATGAAAAAATCTAAAATTGTTTGGATAATAATAGCCGTTTGTTGTATTGCTTTGGGCACTGTAATAAGCGTTGTATCGCTTGCAAAGATGGGTTTTGATTTTGAGAACCTTACTACCGAAAAAATTATATCCAACGAGCATAATATAACTGAAAATTTCAGCAATATAAAAATAGATGTAGACACTTCAGATATAGAGTTTGTGCGTTCGGAAAACAACAATTGTATGGTTATTGCTACGGATAGAGAAAACGTAAAACATACCGTTGCTGTAAAAAACAACACTCTCTTGATTTCAGTGGAGGATAACCGTAAGTGGTACGATTATATTGGTATTCATTTTGGTGAAACGTCACTTACTGTTCATTTGCCAAAGGATAGTTACGATTCGCTTAGTATAAAGGCTGATACAAGCGATATAACCGTGCCAAAGGATTTTACATTTAATACCGCTTGTATCGAAACTGATACAGGCGATGTTGGGTTTTCTGCAAATATGTTGGGGTTGCTTGATATAAGTACTGACACAGGTCACATAGGTTTTGGTATTATTAAGGCACAGGATATAATACTTGAAAGTGATACAGGTGATATCACCTTTAATTCGTCAGAGTGTAAAAATATCAGCATCGAAAACGATACGGGAGATGTGCTTTTTAATAACACAATTGTCACAGAAAAAATATCGGTTACAACCAGTACGGGAGATGTGAATTTTGATTATAGTGATGCCGAGGAAATAAGTATATGCACTAATACGGGTGATGTAAGCGGTAGGTTGCTTTCCGAAAAAGTATTTATTTGTGATAGTGGCACAGGCAAAATTGACGTGCCTTACTCAATGTCGGGGGGAAGATGCGAAATAACTACTGATACAGGTGACATAGAAATATACACTAATGTAAAATAGATAAATTGTGAAAAATATGGGTGAGAAATGAAAAATAAAACTGTACCTTACATATACAACCAGAACCACTGTGTAAAGATAGGGGATTATCTTGTTTGTCAGAATGAAATTAACCGTAGTCACCCTTTGCATCAACATGATTTTTATGAGTTTGAATATATTGCCGAAGGTGAGGGCGTGCACATTATAAACAATGAGCGTCATCTAATAAAACGGGGTGACCTGCTGTTTATTACACCTATGGATTTTCATGGCTTTGAAACACAGAATATAAAAACTATTACCTGGCATTTTTATGCCAAAGATATGTCGCCTGAAATTGCCTATTTGCTTTCAAACCTTAAGGCCGATATCATAAGAAATGTAGATGATAAAAGAGTTTCTGATTTTAAAAATCTGCTTCGAATTTTTAACAATAACGGAAGCTTTGCTTTGCTCCAGCTTAAAAACCTTATTGAGCTGATAATACTTGACCTTTTTGAACACAAGGCAGAAAATGTAGGTGACACCTATACAGGCGACAGCATATCACAGGCGATAGGGTATATCAATATAAATTTCAGAAATGATATTACCCTTAAAACTATTGAAGATAAATTTCATATTTCACCGTCGTATTTCAGTCGAGAGTTTAAGCGTCGTACGGGGGTATGCTTTACCGACTATCTTGCTGACAAGCGCTTTAATTACGCTAAAAAACTGCTTAAAAACGGCAACCGAGTAATAGATGCGTGTTTAGAAAGCGGTTTTGGCGGCGTGCGGAATTTTACCCGACGCTTTAAAAGCACCTATGGCATCACACCTAGTGAATACGCAAAACAACAAAATAATTCCTGATATAGTCAAAATAGGTCTTGTTATTTGTATTGATGGATGATATATTTAAAACGAGGATAACCTCTTAAATAACAAATCGGGAGTTGATTTTATGGCAAAGGTATTAAACGGCGTATCTATTCCAAATATTCCTTGGGAAGAAAAACCCGAAAATTGCAAGGATGTATGTTGGCGTAGCAGTCTCAATCCTATTCTTACACGTGACGATATCGAGGACGCTAACAGTCTGTTTAACAGTTCTGTTACCGCATATAAGGATGAGTTTCGTGGCGTTTTCCGTTGTGACAAGACTGATATGCTTCCACTTCTCCACAAAGGCAAAAGTAAAGACGGAATAAATTGGGATATAGATGACGAGCCACTTAAGTTTGAAAATGAAATTGCTGGTCAACGTTATGAGTATGGTTACGACCCACGCATTTGCGAGCTTGAAGGCAAGTACTATATAATTTGGTGTAGAAATGCATATGACGGACGTTGGGACGAAGTTCTAGGTATGGCCTGGACCGAGGATTTTGAAAAGTTCTATCTTATGGAAAATCCATTCTTGCCATATAACCGTAACGGCTCACTTTTTCCACGCAAGATAAACGGCTACTACACAATGCTTACTCGCCCAATGTCACCCGGTAACCCTAAGGTTGGTAGTATTAATCTTAGCCAAAGTAAGGATTTAGAATTTTGGGGGCATCATCGTTTTGTTATGGGTACAAGAGGCGGATGGCAATCCTGTAAGATTGGTAGTGGACCTACCCCAATTGAAACCGACGAGGGCTGGCTTCTTATCTACCACGGAGTTAAATCAACCTGTAACGGCCTTTGTTACTATGCCGGTATTGCTATATTAGACCTTGAAGATCCTACGAAGGTGCTTTATCGTAGCAAAAAATACATTTTAAGTCCACGCGAAATTTACGAGTGCGTGGGCGATGTGCCCAATGTTGTGTTCCCGGTATCTGCACTTTGCGACCAAGACACAGGTAGAATTACAATCTACTATGGCGCTGCTGATACAGTTGTTGGAATGGCGCACACCACAGTAGACGCTTTAATTGAATTTGCAAAGAAAAATGCATTTTAAACTAAAATTTCCCAAATGTTTGGGAGATTTTTCTTGCATTGTATTATGTTTTAGTATATATTTAAAATAACAAAGCATTTAAGGAGATGAAACAATGGCAAAAGTAATTAACGGAAAATCAATACCAAATATGCCTTGGCAGGAAAGACCCTCAGATTGTGATGAGGTAGTATGGAGATATAGTGAAAATCCAATTCTTTCATACAAGGACATAAAGGACGCAAACAGTCTTTTCAATAGCTCGGTGGTTGCTTTTGGTAACGAATTCCGAGGAGTTTTTCGTTGTGACCGAAAAGACCTTGTCCCTGTTTTATATAAGGGAAAGAGTAAAGATGGTATCCATTGGGATATAGATGACGAGCCGTTAGAGTTCGAAAACACTATCGAAGGTGTTCCGTACGTATACGGCTATGATCCACGTGTTTGCGAAATAGACGGTAGATATTATGTAGTATGGTGCACGGGTATGGCAAACTGGGATCCAACAATCGGTATGGCATATACTGACGATTTTGAAAAATTCTATCAAATGGAAAATGCATTTTTGCCATACAACCGTAACGGCGTATTGTTCCCACGCAAGATAAACGATAAGTACGTTATGTTCTCTCGTCCTTCTGAAGCAGGTGACGGCTCACGCGGTAATGGTAGTATTTATTACAGCGAAAGTCCTGACTTGGTTTATTGGGGCAAGCATCGTTTGGTTATGAGTCCGGCGGTGGGTTGGCAGAGCTATAAAATAGGTGGCGGTCCAACACCGATTGAAACCGACGAGGGTTGGCTTATGATTTATCACGGTGTAAAGAGTACTTGTCAAGGCATTAACTATTATGCGGGTGCAATGTTGCTTGATCGTGATGATCCTACAAAGGTGCTTTATCGTACCAAGTACTATGTTTTAAATCCACGTGAAATATACGAGACAACAGGTGACGTGCCAAACGTTGTGTTCCCTGTATCCACTCTTTGCGATGCGGATACAGGTAGAATAGCGCTTTACTACGGCGCGGCAGATACTGTTGTTGGTATTGCATTTACCACAGTTGACGAACTTATCAAGTACACCAAAGAGAATTCTCTTTAAAACTAAAACCCCGATTTTTCGGGGTTTTATTTTGTGTATAATTTACGGTTGAAATTTTACAATTCACATTATATAATATATACGATAAAAATTAAGGAGTGAAAAAGTTGAAAAAGATTATCTGCAAGGTAGAATACGATACCGAAACCGCAGCGCTTATCAAGAAGCATACGTACGGCACATTTGGAAATTCCGACGGCTATGAAGAAAGCCTTTATGTAACTGAAAGCGGTAAATATTTCTTGTATGTAAACGGTGGCGAGGATTCTATACACACAGAGGAAAACATCAAGAGAATGTCGGCTGAAAAGGCTGACGAATGGCGCAAGGCACACTAGGTTTTAAAAACTCGGCGGGCAGATTTTCTGTTGCGCCGAATTTATATATTTGTTGTATTTGGTGATACTATGAGTATCACTGAAAAGAAGGTTTTTTGATGCTTATAGATTTTCATACACACGCTTTTCCTGATAAAATAGCCGAACGTGCTATAGAAAAGCTTGCCTTTGTATCAGGGGGACTAACACCATATACCAACGGCACAGTCGCTGGACTTAAAGAGTCTATGCAAAAAGGCAATGTGGATATATCGGTGGTTCTTAATATCGCTACAAATGCTCATCAGCAAAAAAGCGTTAACGATTTTGCGGCGGCTACCAATAATGGTAACGATATTTTTGCTTTTGGTTCGGTTTTTCCGTTTAGTGAGGATGCGTTTGACGAGCTTGAGCGCATAAAAGAGTTAGGACTAAAGGGCGTAAAATTGCATCCTGATTATCAGGGATTTAACGTTGATGACGAGAAACTAAAACCGCTTTATAAAAAGATATCGGAGTTGGGGCTTGTTACAGTTTTCCACGCGGGATTTGACTACGGCTTTGCGCCGCCTTATGGCGCTACACCCGAAAAGATGGAAAAGGCTCTTTCGTGGTTTGACTCCCCCGTTATAGCAGCTCATTGGGGTGGGGTGAACTGTAACGAAGAGGTGGTAAAGCGCCTTTGCGGTAAGGATATCTATTTTGATGTATCATTTGGTTATTCTATGATGCCGAAATATTATGCCGAAAAGATAATAGAGCTTCACACACCCGATAAAATGCTTTTTGGCACCGATACACCATGGCATACCGCCGATATGGAGATGCGTTTGTTAAATTCGTTGCAGCTTTCAAGCGATGATATGGACAAAATCACACATAAAAATGCAAAAAAGCTTTTGGGGATAAAGTAATGGTCATAAATTATACTCGTCTTAAATGGGCGGCATATACTGCTAATGTTTCAATGTCGGTGGTGGCGTGTTTGTCACCACTGCTATTTGTAACCTTTCGTACCCTTTATGAAATATCTTATACACAGTTAGGTCTGTTGGTACTTATCAATTTTATAACACAGCTAACCGTTGATTTGCTGTTGTCGTTTTTTCCACATAAATTTAATATCGAAAAAACCGTAAGGCTAATACCTGTACTTGTGGCAATAGGTCTTGGTGTTTATGCACTTTTTCCGTTTGTGTTTCCAAATCAAGTATATATAGGGCTTGTTGTTGGCACGATAATTTTTTCGGCATCAAGCGGATTTAACGAGGTTTTGGCAAATCCTGTGATACTGTCAATTCCGTCAGATGATCCGGACCGTGAGCTAAGCAAGCTACATTCTACATACGCGTGGGGAATAGTAGGTGTTATAATTGTAGGCACTTTGTTTTTATTTGCGTTTGGCAGTAAAAATTGGCAGTATTTAGCACTGTTGTTTATGTTGGTGCCTATTAGTTCTATAGTTTTGTTCAGTTCTACCGCTATGCCACAGATTGCTACGCTTGAAAAAGTATCGGGCGCGGTAGCGTTTCTTAAAAATAAAATGCTGTGGCTTTGTGTTGCGGCAATTTTCTTTGGGGGAGCTGCCGAGGTTACAATGACACAGTGGTGCTCGGCATATCTGGAGCAATCACTCGGTATACCAAAAGTGTGGGGTGATCTGCTTGGCATGTCGCTTTTTGCGGTGGCGTTAGGACTAGGACGCACACTTTATGCCGCGAGGGGTAAGAATATCGGCAGAGTTTTAACACTCGGTTCCGCAGGTGCGTTTTTATGTTACATAATAGCAGCCTTTACAAATGTGGCGGTAATAGGTCTTTTTGCCTGCGCTTTTACGGGTTTTTGTGTGTCTATGCTCTGGCCCGGTAGCATACTTGTGTCGTCTGAACGCTTTAAGTCGGGCGGGGTGTTTATATTTGCTATGATGGCGGCAGGCGGAGACATGGGCGCTGCAATCGGACCACAGCTTTTAGGAATGGTGACCGATGCCACAATAGCAAATTCTGCGCTCAGCGGTTTTGCTACACAGTTGTCGCTTACAACAGAACAGTTTGCTATGAAAATCGGTATTTTGTCGGGTGCAATTTTTCCGCTTTTTGCAATACCGTTTATGTGGGCTGTTACAAGAAAGCAAAAAACTAATATTGGAGTATTTTAATGGATATAAAACAGGAATCGTTAAAAAAACATTACGAATGGCAAGGTAAGATAGAGGTTGTGTCACGCACACCTGTTACCGATAGCACCTCACTGTCGCTTGCATACACCCCTGGCGTTGCCGAGCCGTGCCTTGAGATACAAAAAGATATTAATAAATCGTATGAACTCACCCGTCGCAGTAATCTTGTAGCTGTAATAACCGACGGAAGCGCGGTGTTGGGTCTTGGCGATATTGGTCCCGAGGCGGGTATGCCCGTTATGGAGGGTAAATGTGTTCTGTTTAAAGAGTTTGCTGGGGTGGATGCATTTCCGCTTTGTATAAAAACGCAGGATATCGATGAAATAGTTCGCACTATCTATCTGCTTTCGGGTTCGTTTGGCGGAATAAATCTTGAGGATATTGCCGCGCCCCGTTGCTTTGAAATTGAAAGAAAATTAAAAGAAATCTGCGATATACCCGTTTTTCACGACGACCAGCACGGCACCGCGGTTGTGGTTGCTGCGGCGTTGATTAACGCTTTAAAGGTGGTTGGCAAAAATATCGCCGATATTAAATGTGTTATAAACGGTGCTGGCGCCGCAGGTACCGCTATAGGTGAGCATCTTTTAGGTTTAGGTCTTAATAACCTTATAATGTGTGACAAATCAGGTGCCATATATAAGGGTATGGCGGGCTTAAGCAAGGCGCATACCGCTTTGTCTGAAATTACTAATCCTTACTGTGAGCGGGGAAGTCTTGCCGACGTGCTTGTCGGCGCGGATGTGTTTATAGGTGTATCTGCGCCAAATATTGTGACGCGCGATATGGTTGCATCTATGAACAGTGGCGCAATTGTATTTCCGATGGCAAATCCCGTACCCGAAATTATGCCGGATGAGGCTCTTGCGGGTGGCGCGGCTGTTGTTGGCACGGGCAGATCAGATTTTGCTAATCAGATAAACAATGTGCTTGCTTTCCCGGGTATATTCCGTGGCGCGCTGGATGTGCGGGCAAGCGACATAAACAAAGAAATGCTTACTGCGGCAAGCCGTGCCATAGCATCACTTGTAAGTGAAGATGAGCTAAGTGCTCAATATATTCTACCCAAAGCTTTTGATGAACGAATTGCACCCACTGTAGCATCGGCGGTAGGTGCCGCCGCCCGCAAAAGCGGGGTTGCAATGGCTTAAAAGGAGGGAAATTTATGTTACTTTATTATGTGCGACACGGTGACCCAATTTATAACCCTGACAGTCTAACACCTTTGGGAGAGCGTCAGGCAGAGGCAGTGGCAAAAAGGTTGTCACAATATGGTTTGGATAAAATCTATTCTTCTACATCACACCGCGCGATACTTACGTCAAAGCCAACAAGCGAAATTGTCGGCAAAGAGATAATTTCGCTCGATTGGTGTCACGAGATGTACCCTGCCAGACACTTTTTTATAGATAACGGCAAGGGGGGAAGCTCGTGGGTGTTTCATCAGCAAAAGTATATTGAAAAATTTGCTTCAAAAGAAATTGTTGATCTGCGAGACAAGTGGTATGACCATCCCGATTTTGCCGATACGACCTTTAAAGAGGGTATAGAAAGTACAAGCAAAAAGGTATTTGACTTTTTGTCAGAGCTTGGGTTTACATATGATTGCGAAAAGGGAATGTATAAATCAAGCCATCAGGGTAACAAGCGGATTGCGCTTTTTGCACATCAGGGCTTTGGACTTTTATTTCTTAGTATAATCTCACTTATACCATATCCAACCTTCTGCACCCGTTTTGATATGACTCATACGGGTGTTACAGTAATCGAATTTCCCGAGTGCCACGGTTATGTACTACCAAAAATTCTCACCCTTTCAAACGATTCTCACATTTACCGTGAGGGTCTGCCAACCAAATATAACAACGAAATATATATTTAAGATAATGTATTGATCCCAAAAGTTTTTTACTTTTGGGATTTTAATTTATCTATCATCTAACATATAGCATCT
>JAZSBS010000006.1:0-23015 GCA_045602525.1 Acutalibacteraceae bacterium | reverse complement strand
ACCGCCTGTGCCGAATTCAAGATCCTTATAAAAAGCATCGCTTATGGACTCATCATTGCCTTCAATGCTTTTGAGTTCCGCTACCAAATCACTGTCGAGTGTAGCACGCTCGCACCAAAGTTTATATTGTTCTTTTACCATTGCCAAAACCTCCCTAAATTTCAAGCCAAATAGAATTAGTCTATATACATATTAATTTTATAATTATTTTAAGTTGTTGTCAACCAAAATTTAGGGAATTGTTTCGACAATGTTTATTTAACTAAAGGTACCCAGACCAAAACTTACGGACAAAGCCTTGTCCACCCTGTTCATAGCCGCAGTATCAATTGTTCCCATTTTTTCTTTAAGCCGCTGCTTGTCGATTGTACGCACCTGCTCAAGAAGCACTATGCTGTCTTTGCTGAGTCCGCAACACTCGGCGCTCAAATCTATATGGGTGGGCATTTTAGCCTTTTCATGTTGACTGGTGATAGCCGCCGCTATAACGGTGGGGCTATATTTATTTCCAACATCATTTTGTACTATAAGCACCGGACGTACTCCACCCTGTTCAGAGCCAATAACGGGGCTTAAATCCGCGTAATATATTTCTCCTCGTTTTATATTCATTCCTGCTTCACACTCCGATTTGTTTCTGTAGATATTTTTGCCTGTTTGCAGGAAAATAATCACTATGAATTGATAATTTCAAATTATCTCCTCACACATATTTTATGAAAAGCAAATAATTAGTGTGAAAACTTAAAACCTCTGCCGTTATATAAGCAGAGGTTTTTATACATTTTATTATTTCATAAACTCATACATAGCGCGGTAGCACATATATACATCAAGCTTGGAAGTTGTTTCGTACGGTGCGTGCATTGAAAGCACGGGAACGCCAAGGTCAATAACATCAATACCAAGATTTGCTACATACATAGCAACAGTGCCGCCGCCACCTGCGTCCACCTTACCAAGTTCACCCGTCTGCCAGATAATACCCGCATTGTCAAGCATAGCGCGTATTTCTGCAACATATTCAGCAGATGCATCAGATGTGCTGCCTTTACCGCCGCCACCTGTATACTTGGTTACAACCACACCGTAGTTTAAGAAACTTGCGTTTCTGCGTTCCATAACATCCTGGAATGTAGGATCAGTGCCCGCGTTAACATCGGCAGAAAGGCACTTTGAATTGCGTTTTGCAACCGTTTCGTCACAACCCTGCATCACGCAAATATCGTGAATAACGTGATTTAAGAAATCAGACTGTAAGCCTGTGTTACCCATAGAGCCAATTTCTTCCTTATCGGTAAGAATTGCAATAGCGGTCTTTTGTGGCAAATCAATATCCAGAATAGCTGTAAGTGCAGGATAAGCGCAAACGCGGTCATCCTGACCGTAGGCACCGATAAGACTGCGATCAAAGCCGATATCACAAGCCTTTGCCGCCGGTACTAATTCAAGCTCTGCCGATAAGAAATCTTCTTCAGTAATGCCATACTTTTCATTTAAAAGCTTTAAGATGTTAAGTTTTACAAGTTCGCTTCCCTCATCGCTCTTGAAGGGCATACTACCGATAAGCACGTTAAGTTCTTCACCTCGGATACCGTCCGAGAGTGTGCGTTTGCTTTGCTCGCGGGCAAGGTGGGGCAAAAGGTCATTTATAACAAATTTTGGGTCAGCGTCATCTTCGCCGATATTAACCTCAACAACACTGCCGTCTTTTTTTGCAAACACACCGTGAAGAGCCAAAGGTAAAGCAGTCCACTGATATTTCTTTATTCCTCCATAGTAGTGGGTTTTAAACAAAGCAAGCTCAAGTTCTTCGTAAAGCGGATTAGGTTTAAGATCAAGTCGAGGCGAATCAACGTGAGCCGCTGTAATATTAACGCCCTTGTCAGCCACTTGTTCACCAATTACCGCAAATGCAACGGTTTTTCCACGGTTGTTAAAATAAACCTTATCACCTGTATTATATTTTTTGCCGATTACAAAGGGAACAAATCCCTTTTCCTCTGCCAGAGCAATAGCGGTAGCCACAGCCTCGCGCTCGGTTTTGCCTGCGTCAAGATATGACTTGTAGCCTTCGCAATATTCCTGCATTTTATCAAGAGTTGCATCATCAACCTTTAAAAGACCGTTCTTTTTTTTATAAAAGAGTTTTTCTCTAAGTTCCTTAATTGCATCAGACATTTTTATATTCCTCCAGAAGTTTAGTTAAAAGTTTTTGTATTTTAAGATTAAAAACCGAAAGTTCACAATCATTATACACTATATTATTTGTTTTTTCTATATAAAATTCATCAGGCTTTCCCGCTTTTATACGCAGTTCTGCCGCAGCCTCATCAATGCCGTCACGCTCCACGATTCGCCTTTTGCGTATCTTTTCATCACTAAGCACAACAATTATTTCATCACACAGGCTGTCGGCGCCGCTTTCAAAAAGCGTTGGAGCATCAAGCAGAACCCTTGGCGCATTTATTTCTGCATTAATTAACTTTACAATATGGGGAAGCAAAGTTTTATTTAAAAGCTCGGTGTTTTGAGGGGTCGAGAATGCTACTTCCGCCAATTTTTTTCGGTTAAGTGTATCGTCAGCATTTAGTATCTCTAACCCAAATACCCGTACCACATCTGCAAGACCGTCAGTACCCTTTTCGACAGCGACACGCGCAAATTTATCACAGTCAACAACCTTAAAATCTAATTTTTCGGCTATGACCGTCACGCTGCTTTTGCCCGCACCCGTAGGACCCGTAAGACCTACTACAAAACTCATCCAAATCGCCTCTTTACAACGTTATCACATTAAATGCACACGCACGAATTAAACGGTTATATACCGCAAGACCTACGCCCTCTTTAGAAGGCGCATGGATATAAACCTCTTTTACACCCAAAGTGTCCACATCCCGCAAAACCGAGAATACATTTTGCGCGAGTGTGCTTTCGTTACGCTTACTACCGTAAGGAATTTTGGGAACATTAATACTATAATATTCTTCTTCAAAACAAACAGCGGCGCAATCATTCTTATGATTTACAAATTTAACAAAGCTATTGCTACAGCCCTCTACCAAAAAAGCCTGCGTTTTGGGGGCATAGTGCTTGTATTTCATACCAGGGGAGGCTGCTTTTTCGCCGTCCTTTAGCTGCCTAAGCACCGCGTCATCAACAACCAAATCGGGCAAAATTCTTTTAAGTTGTTCGGGAGTAATTGCGCCGGGGCGCAACAAACGCGGCTTATCACCAACAAGGGATACAACGGTTGACTCTACACCAACAGCACAATCACTACCGATAACCACAGCATCAATCCTACCGTCAAGGTCATCTATAACATGAGCCGCTGTTGTAGGACTTGGTTTGCCCGATGTGTTTGCGCTTGGCGCTGCAAGCGGCAATTTACTTTTTGAAATAATATCACAAATTGTTTTTTCGCTTGGAAATCTAACAGCCACGGTCCCAAGTCCTGCCGACACACTGCTTGCTATTTTGTCACCCTTTGGCAGTACCATTGTAAAAGGACCGGGCCAGAATTTTTCCGCACATCTGTACGCCGCATCAGGTATGTCGCACGCAACATCCTTTAACATATCTAAATTTGATATATGAACTATAAGCGGATTATCCTGTGGGCGACCTTTAGCGTCAAAAACCGCTTTGATAGCGCTGTCGCTATATGCAGAAGCCGCCAGACCATAAACCGTTTCGGTAGGTACTGCAACAATGCCATCCGACTTTAATATTTCAGATGCTTGATTTACAGAACTGTCGTAATCATTTATAGCATCTAATTTTTTGGTTTCCATTTAAGAATTCTCCTGTGCCTTTAAGGCTTCTGTACGGTAATAGGTTGTAAGACTGTCTACAATCTCATCAATATCGCCGTTTAAAATACTTTCAATTTTATAAAGTGTAAGGCCAATGCGATGGTCGGTAACGCGTCCCTGAGGATAGTTATAGGTGCGGATACGCTCACTGCGGTCACCGGTTCCTACCTGTGCCTTGCGGTCAGATGCGATTGCGGCATCTGCCTTTTCTTTTTCAGCATCGTAAAGACGCGCGCGAAGCACCTTTAAGGCCTTTTCTTTATTTTTAAACTGGCTGCGTTCATCCTGACATTCAACAACAGTGCCTGTAGGTAAATGTGTCACACGTATTGCCGAAGATGTTTTATTGATATGCTGACCACCAGCACCAGAGGAGCGGAAGGTATCAATCTTAAGGTCGGCAGGATTCAGTTCAAACTCTACCTCGTCGGCCTCGGGCAGTACCGCAACTGTTACCGTAGAGGTATGAATTCTGCCCTGTGTTTCAGTATCAGGTACACGCTGAACACGATGAACACCGCTTTCATACTTAAAACGCGAGTATGCGCCTGCGCCCTCAATCATGAAACTAATTTCTTTATAACCGCCAAGTTCGGTTTCGTTAGCGTTGGTAATATCAATATGCCAACGTTTAGACTCGGCATACATTGAATACATTCTGAAAAGCGAGCCCGCAAAAAGCGCCGCCTCTTCGCCTCCGGCACCGCCACGGATTTCAACAATAACATTTTTATCGTCATTTGGGTCCTTGGGTAAAAGCAAAATTTTAAGTTCTTCGGCGCTTGTTGTAATTTTTTCTTTTGCATCTAAAAGTTCTTCTTCGACAAGCTCCTTAAAATCCTTATCAAGACCCCCTGCCTCAAGCATCTCCAACGCTTCTTTTTCTGCCTTTACCGCCGCGCAATACTCCCGGTACTTTTCAACAATAGGAGTCAGTTCACTATGCTCCTTCATAAGTTTGGTAAAGGTAGCGTTATCACTTGCAACCTCAGGACGAGCAAGCTCCACGCCTATTTGCTCATAGCGATTTTCTACCGCAGATAATTTTTCAAACATTATGTGTTCTCTCCATTAGAAGTAATAATTTTTTTTGTGCTTTTTTCGACGGTCTTTCGCGGAAGCATTACCTCGTGTCCACAGCCGTTGCAGCAAATTTTAAAATCCATACCAATACGACGCACCGTAAAGGTATTGCAACCACAAGGATGATTTTTCTTCATTTGTATAACATCGCCCACATTTATATTCATAATACTTCTCACCGCCTCATCGTATTAGTATACCTCATTTTAGAAATAAAGGCAATATTTTTATGCGTTTTGGGCAACTATTCATATAGTAGAGTGCGATTTTTTGTTTGTAGAATTGTCAAAACTCTTTGTAGATTGCCTTTCCTATGTTCTTGTTCATATAATTAGTATATCACTTTCTAAAGGAGTAAATTTTTATGAATTTTAAAATTGTTACCGACTCCTCGTCGGATATGTTAGATTTTGTCGGTATCCCATTTTCCATAGCGCCGCTAAAAATAGTGACCGCCCAAAAGGAATACTGTGATGACCAAAGGCTTGACGTGGCGTCCATGGTTGAAGACCTTTTAAAATACAAAGGTAAATCGTCATCCTCCTGCCCCAATACAGATGATTGGCTAAGCACCTTTGGTGACGCCGATAGAATTTTCTGTATTACCATTACTGCAACCCTCTCCGGCTGTTACAACGCCGCCTGTGTTGCAAAGCATATATACGAAGAACAAAATCCTGATAAAAAAGTTTTTGTAATTAACTCACTATCAACAGGACCCGAAATGAAGCTTATTATAGAAAAGCTTTCGGAGTTAATTAATGCGGGTAAGGAATATGAAGTTATCTGCGAAGAGATAACCGCCTATTCCGCCAAGACAGGACTTATATTTATGCTGGAATCAATGAAAAACCTATCAAATAATGGCAGAGTAAGTCATTTGACGGCCAAAGCAGCAGGGCTTTTAGGTATTCGCGTTGTGGGAAAAGCCAGCGAAAAAGGGGATTTACAACCACTTGATAAATGTCACGGTGAAACAAAGTCACGCTGTACTATAATAAACCGTATGCGCGAAGAAGGCTACTGGGGCGGCAAGGTAAGAATAGCACATTGTCTGAATCCACAGTTTGCCGACACCATAAAGCAGGCTCTAATAAAAGAATTCGGTAAAATAGATATCGACATTTACGAATGTCGAGGCCTTTGCAGCTTTTATGCAGAAAAGGGCGGAATACTTATAGGCTTTGAAAAAGGATAAAAAAATGTGTTAGGGCAGGTTGCTCTAACACATTATTTTATTATCCTTTTCACTTTATCGTGCAAAGCATACATATAATATGACGCGACGCGTGATATGCCAATATCATATATCACAAACACCACATTACAAGCCGCCAAAAATATAAGCGCGCCATATTTACCCCAATCACCAAAATCATCAAACGATACCGCAAACAGCAAACGTGAAACATAATAAAACGATACTGCCGCCGCATTAAAGCAAACAAGCTTTAACGCCCACTCGACAGCTTGTTTTCTTAACTTTTCTATAAGTGATTTTAAAATCGGGTAATAGCCCAAAAACAGCACATATAAAAGCTTTGCTTCCGTCTCCCCCGTGATAAACACAATCGCGGCGCTTGCAATATAGGTTCCAAAGCTCCATGACACACCGCACTCTATAAGCGGCACCATCATAAAAAGCCCAGCAAGCGCGGGGATGGCATAGGTAAGATACGGGAAATAGCTTGTAAGCATTATCACGACCGACAATGACGCTACCATACCGCAAAGAGTGATTTTTTTAGTATTTTTCATATTATCTGCAGCCTGTACAAGAACAAAGATTGCCACCGCACATTTCGCACAGGCAATCGGCGCACATAAGTCCCTGACACATATCACATGCATCACAACCGCCTGCAGTACCATACGAACGGTATGGATTATATTGCTGACCGCTTTGTCTTTGGGCATTGTTCATAGCATTACGATATTCGGGATTTTGCGGATTCATACGTACCGCCGTTGCAAAGCTGGTATATGCCTGGTCAAACCAACCGCGTCGGTAAAGCACCGTGCCGTTTAAGAAATACCATTCAGCATCACGATTCTGGGGCAGTACACCGTCAAGTATTTCTTGCGCCTGCTCAAGTCGGCCCTGATTTATAAGACTGCGCACCTCGGGGAAGTTAGTACTGCCGCTATAATTGCTGTTATAAGTGTTTCCCGATTTTTTAGACGAACCCGAACGGCGAGAATTAACAATAGCGTCGTATGCCTCGTTAATCTCTTTCATCTTTTCGCCCGCGAGATCAGACAAGGGATTGTCGGTATAATTATCGGGGTGATATTTACGCGCAAGCTCGCGGTAGGCGTTTTTAATTTCGTCGTCGGTAGCGTTCTTAGAAACGCCTAACACCTCATAGGGATCTCTCATTTATTCAACTCCTTTATAAAGGTTTCTTCAAGTCCTAAATAGATTATATTTCCTAAAATGGATTTATACTTTTTTATATCAAGTAGTTCGAAGGCTTTTGATGACTCGTTAATACAAAAATAAAGTTGTTGCTTTATACGTTCTTTAATATCGCTATCATCGATATTTTTAAGCACATTATAGCTACCTGTCTTTATATCATTAGCAAGGTCAACCGCCGCATCAAGCAGATAGATATATCTGCCAAGGCAGTATCCTATACGGCCAAGCACCCTTTTTTGCGTTTCATCCTGACTGCAAAATGCAAGAATTTTTTCCATAACCATTGCAGTCGGGTCTGCCGCTTCATCAATAGATATACAATTTGCCTTTTCAAGAGCATTTTGTTTTGCTATATATTCACTAACCGCAGTTTCAATCTGCGGATAACTTTTTGCGGCTTTTTTGTGAGCTCTGCTAAAGACAGGCTTTAAAAGGTAATAACCCATCTTTTTTATGCCACGCTCGTCAGATATATTATCAAGTATTTTATAATACATCATTATCATAGCCGCAGCCGCAGGCATTTCAAGCGTTGTGTCGTCCTTGCAATAGTTGCATCTCTTTAACGGATTAAAGGCACACCGCTTTTGAACAAATCCGTCACAACCATCACGAAGCGACATATTAAGCAGCGCTAAAAAGGTGAAATCATAGCTTAAGGTAAAGCGGGAAAGTATGCCGTAACTATGCCCGAGTTTTTTACAAAGCGAGCAATAAACCGCCTTATAAATCTCATACTCTTTCATTTTAAGTTCGCCCTTACACGCCCTTACATAACCAAACACCGCTTTCACCTCACGCTAACATAATAAATGCAAATTTACAATATTTGGTGAATAATGTGTAAATAATTTGGGGCTAACGAGAGTTAAACCAACACTTTTTTAAGAAATTTACCCGTATAGGATGCATCACACGCTGCCACCTTTTCGGGTGTGCCGCTTGCCACAACCGTACCGCCACCGTTGCCACCCTCGGGACCTAAATCTATAATATGGTCGGCAACCTTTATAACATCAAGATTGTGTTCAATTACAAGCACGGTATTACCCGCATCAACAAGGCGCTGTAAAACCTCAATAAGTCTGTGAACGTCGGCTGTATGAAGTCCTGTTGTTGGCTCGTCGAGTATATAAATTGTTTTTCCTGTGCTCTTTTTAGAAAGCTCGGTGGCAAGTTTTACTCGCTGCGCCTCACCGCCCGAAAGTGTGGTTGCACTCTGCCCTATTTTGATATAGCCAAGTCCTACATCAAACAGCGTTTTCAGCTTGCGGTAAATGCGGGGATGACTTTCAAAAAAGTGCATACCCTCTTCTACCGTCATTTCAAGCACGTCATAAATATTTTTACCCTTGTAGCGTACGCTTAGTGTCTCTTTGTTATAGCGTGTACCACCGCAAACCTCACAAGGCACGTAAATATCGGGTAGGAAGTGCATTTCTATCTTTTTAATGCCGTCGCCCCAACAAGCCTCACAACGACCGCCTTTAACATTAAAGGAAAATCTGCCTGCTGTATAGCCCTTTGCCTTAGCGTCCTTTGTGTTAGCGTAAAGGTCGCGTATGTCGGTAAACACACCCGTATATGTGGCTGGATTGCTTCGCGGTGTGCGACCTATCGGCGACTGGTCAATGTCAATAACCTTGTCAAGATGCTCCATACCCTCAAGGCTTTTGTGCTGACCTGCAATGGTCTTTGCGCGGTTAAGCTTGTTTGCCAACACCTTATAAACGATATCGTTTACAAATGATGATTTGCCGCTGCCCGAAACACCCGTAACGCAAACAAATTCGCCGAGAGGTATTTTAACATTTATATTTTTCAGATTGTTTTCAGCCGCGCCCTTTACAACAAGGTAATTTCCGTTACCCTTACGACGAGTAACAGGTACAGGAATTTGTTTTCTGCCTGAAAGATAGTCGGCAGTAATAGAATTTTCACATTTTAAAAGTTCTTCAGGGGTGCCACTGAACACAAGTTGTCCGCCGTGAATACCTGCACCCGGACCAATGTCAATTACATAATCTGCCTCACGCATGGTATCTTCATCGTGCTCTACCACAATAAGTGTATTACCAAGGTCGCGCAGGTGTTTGAGGGTTGAGAGCAATCTTTCGTTATCACGCTGATGCAAACCTATACTCGGTTCGTCAAGCACATAAAGCACGCCCATAAGCGACGAACCAATTTGAGTCGCCAAGCGAATACGCTGACTTTCGCCGCCCGACAGTGTTCCCGACGAACGTGACATTGAAAGATATTCAAGACCCACGCTGGACAAGAAATTCAGTCGCTCTTTTATCTCTTTCAAAATAGGCTCTGCTATCATCTGCTGCATCTGGTTAAACTTCAATTCTTTGATAAAATCCAAGGTTTCCCCAATTGACATATCGCAAAGCTCTTTTATATTTTTGCCACCCACCGTTACTGCCAGATATTCGGGTTTTAGTCGCGCACCCTTACAGTCGGGACACGCGCTCTCGGTCATATAACTTTCATACTCTGCGCGGGCATAATCACTTTTGGTATTTTCATAGCGGCGCTGTAGATTATTTATAACACCCTCAAACGGCGCAGAATACGTGCCGCTACCAAAATCGGAATTGCGATGAAGTTCAAGCTTTTCGTCACCCGTACCGTAAAGCACAGCGTTTTGAGCCGCATCACTTAAATCCTTCCAAGGAGTATCTACACTAAAACCGTATTTACGCGCAAGACCGTCATAATACATAGCAGCAATAGCGCCTGCATCGGGGTTAAACCAGGAATTCACACCCCAACCTGCCGCTTTGATACATCCCTCTGCCAAAGATAGATTTTCATCACTTATAATAAGGCGTGGATCAATCTTCATAAACATACCGATACCCGTACAGGTAGGACACGCACCCATTGGATTGTTAAACGAAAACATAGTCGGGGTAAGCTCGGGTATACTTACGCCGTGCTCGTCACAGGCATAGCTTTGTGAAAATTGCAGTTCTTTGCCACCGATAACATCAGCAGCCACCAGTCCGCCCGAAAGTGAAAGTGCGGTTTCGATACTGTCAGCCAGTCGTGAACGAATATCTGTCTTTATAACAAGGCGGTCAACCACAACCTCTATCATGTGCTTTTTATTTTTTTCTAATTTAATTTCTTCTGAAAGGTCATAGATATTGCCATCAATTCGCACACGCACATAACCTGACCTGCGCACACGGTCAAGCTCTTTTACGTGTTCGCCTTTTCTGTTTTTAACTATAGGTGACAAAATCTGCACCTTGCTACCCTCGTCCAGCGACATAACGGTATCAACAATCTGGTCGGTAGACTGCTGAGATATTTCTTTACCGCAAATGGGGCAGTGTGGAACACCCACCCGCGCATACAAAAGACGCAAATAGTCATATATTTCGGTAACCGTACCCACCGTAGAACGCGGGTTTTTTGACGTGGTTTTCTGGTCAATTGATATAGCGGGAGAAAGTCCGTCAATGCTGTCTACATTGGGTTTTTCCATTTGACCTAAAAACTGACGAGCGTAGCTTGAGAGCGACTCAACATAACGGCGCTGACCCTCGGCATATATGGTATCAAACGCAAGAGATGACTTACCACTGCCCGACAGACCCGTAAACACAACAAGCTTGTCACGCGGTATAGTAACATCCATATTTTTAAGGTTATTTTCCCTTGCTCCCTTTATTACAATTTTATCATTCGACAAAATCTTTTCCTCCAACTAAAATCATTTGCTTTTTCTTAGTTTCTCAATTCTATCACGCAGATATGCCGCGTGTTCAAATTCAAGAATTTTAGCCGCTTGCTTCATCTCATTTGTAAGGCGTTTAATAAGCGCCTCTTTTTCTGCACGCGATAACTGCTTGTCAGACCTTTCACCCTCTGCCTTGGTACCGATTTCAATAATATCAAGTACATCCTTGACAATGGTTTTAGGCGTTATACCGTGCGTCTCGTTATATGCTTTCTGTATAGCACGGCGGCGCTCGGTCTCACGGATAGCATTTTCCATAGAGCGTGTAACCGAGTCTGCATACATTATAACCTCGCCGTTGGCATTTCGCGCGGCGCGACCTATCGTTTGCACAAGTGAGGTTTCACTACGCAAAAAGCCCTCTTTGTCGGCGTCAAGTATTGCTACAAGTGACACCTCTGGTATATCAAGACCCTCGCGCAGCAAATTAATTCCTACCAACACATCAAATTCGCCAAGTCGCAAATCACGGATAATCTCCATACGCTCAATGGTATCAATATCGTAGTGCATATAGCGAACTTTAATGTCAAGATTTTCAAGATATTCGGTAAGGTCCTCTGCCATCTTTTTGGTAAGTGTAGTTATAAGCACACGCTCGTGCTTTTCCACACGCATATTTATCTGCGACACAATATCGTCAATTTGTCCTTCACTCGGCTTTACAGTAACAAGTGGGTCAAGTAGACCTGTAGGACGTATGACCTGTTCTACAATTTGAGCAGAGTGTTCTTTTTCAAAATCGGCAGGTGTAGCAGAAACAAATATTGCCTGATTTATATGACTGTAAAACTCATCAAAGTTAAGCGGTCGGTTATCATAGGCCGATGGCAGACGGAAGCCATACTCTATAAGGTTGTCCTTACGACCTCTATCACCGCCAAACATACCCCGCACCTGAGGTAGCGTTACGTGGGATTCATCAACAAAAAGCAGAAAATCATCGGGAAAATAATCAAGCAGTGTTGATGGTGTACTGCCTGGTGCTCGGCGCGACAATACGCGCGAATAGTTTTCTATACCCTTACAAACGCCAATTTCTCGTAGCATTTCAATATCATATTCCGTGCGCTGACGAATGCGCTGTGCCTCTATTAATTTGCCGTTTTCGGTAAAGAATTCTACACGCTCTTCCATCTCAGCTTTAAGATCAGCGAGAGCCTCCTCCAACTTATCCTGTGGCACAATATAGTGCGACGCGGGATAAATTGCGGTATGCGACAAAAACTGCTTAACCTCACCTGTTACAGTGTTTATCTCACTAATACGGTCGATTTCATCGCCAAAAAATTCTATACGCAAAGCATCGCCGTAAGCGTACGCAGGATAAACCTCTACCGTATCTCCGCGAACACGGAATTTGTTACGGACAAAGTTAATGTCATTGCGCTCATACTGCAAATCAACCAGCTTGTGTATAAGCTCGTCACGACTTTTTTCCATACCGGTACGCAGTGATATTACCATATTGCGATAATCAATCGGGTTGCCAAGTGAATATATACACGAAACCGATGCGACAATTATGACGTCTCGGCGCTCTGACAGCGCGCAGGTAGCACTATGGCGAAGTTTATCAATCTCGTCGTTTATGGCACTGTCTTTCTCAATGTAGGTATCGGTACCCGGTATATACGCTTCGGGTTGGTAATAATCGTAGTAGGATACAAAATATTCCACCGCATTGTTTGGGAAAAATTCTTTAAATTCTGAGCATAACTGTGCGGCAAGAGTTTTATTATGAGCGAGAACGAGGGTCGGGCGGTTAACATTAGCGATAATATTTGCCATTGTAAAGGTTTTGCCACTACCAGTAACGCCGAGCAAGGTCTGCTCTTTGTCACCGCGCAAAACGCCCTTGGTAAGCTGTGCTATTGCTTCGGGCTGATCACCCGTAGGCTTATATTTTGATATTAATTCAAACTTTTCCAAGAGTGCCGCCCTCCTAAAAACAGGTTAGTAATATTATATCACAAAAATTTAAATAATCAAATAAATATTACGGATTACCACGCCAATAAAACTACGCAAAATCTTGCACTTGATTTTATAATGTTTCGTGCTATAATTCAACTTAAAAGGAGTGGTAAAAATGAGTGAATTTCCAAATGGAGCGCGTGTCTGTTTTATAGGTGACAGTATCACCCACAACAACCGTTTTTTAGCGCATATTGTAGCCTATTATCGCGAAAACTTCCCAGAGTCAAAAGTAGAGTTTTACAACTGCGGTATCTCGGGCGGTACGCTTACCACAACACTTAATTCTTTTGATGAAGACATACTCCCCCACAATCCCACACACGCGGTAATAATGATTGGCATAAACGATTCAAACCGCACAGCGCTAAACGGCGCACCCGAGAATAAATATAATGCACTTAAAACAGCATTTGATAACTATAAAATAAATCTTAATAAGCTTTGTGACAGGCTAAAGTGTATGAATGTCGACATTACCTTCTGTACCCAGATGCCCTATGCCGAGTATATGGAAAGCAAAGAACCTGTTTTACGTGGTGGTAGTGCGTTGTTGCTCGGTTACGCTGATTTTATCAAGGCATATGCCAAAGAGCACGGTTACTCACTTTGTGATTATCACTCATACGCAACCCGTGTTATGCAGACTGAAACAATATATAACCTTGACCGTGTACACCCCACACCTCGTGGTCAATATTATATGGCAAAATGCTTTTTGGAGTTCCAGGGCTTTGACCTGGGAGATGAAAAAGAATTGCCCCCCGATGTTGCAAAGTGGCATGAGGTTGTGGGCAAGGTGCGTAACACAATTGCCACCGAGCATTTTATCTTAAAGGATGATTTTACTACTACTCAACAAGAGCGTTGGGACGCTATAAAAGACTACCTCGAAAACGAGCAGACGGGTCCTTATGTTGATTATTTTAAATCCCTTTGCAGACTGTATTTTAAAATCAAACCCGACCAACAAGAAAATATTAAATTTACAATAGATTTTATGAAGAATCAATAATCAAACCCCGCAGTTCATCAATTGAACTGCGGGGTTGTTCTAATTATCTATAATAGTTTGACAATGTTATTTCATACGGGTCGGATATAGCGTTTTCTACCGACTCAAATATAATATCTATATTTTCATCAACTATGCTATAACCGCTTTTAAACGAGAAATCATAAAACGATTGACCTGTAAGATGGGTGTACCACGTAAGTGCCGCCACATAGTATCCGACGTCTATGCTCAGGTGCGAGCCATCATCAAGATGAACCCTATCCTTAAGTTTGGATGTGCGGGCGTTCATAATTGCTGTGCCAACAGGCACAACAGAATGAAATTTCGAATTTGGTATAACTTCGCTCTTTAAACATTCAACAACCATATCATACATCAACATATCGTCGTTATTAAAACTGGTTAAATATTGACATCCCTTCTGATACGCCCAGGTCATATGCCACAAAATCTTGGCATCGGGGCACTTAGCGCTTACGTAATTTACCACGTTGTTAAGATTGGTAAAGCCATCACTTATAGCCGAATTAGACGAACCGTTTTGCAACGATATAATATCCCAATCTTCTTCTAAAATTGTTGTAATAGATGTATTATACGCTTCAGCATCGTCAGAAGACCAAGTCCATTTACCATCAGCACTATTATATCTGTAAAGCGTATATTTGTTCGCATCGTTATCGGGGTCCTGCATATTTGTCCAATGCTGATCAAGCGTGCAGCCTGATCTGTACATAACCGCAATATCAACCTCTTTAACTCCTGTCTGCTTGCATATGTAAGGTAGCTCCCACAAAGCATTTTTGCCATAGCTATTGCTTATTGAAAGCAACTTAATTTTTTCTACAGGGTAAGAACCTGTATAGCTGTCGCCACACATTGAACAGGTATAGCGCTTGACACCTGCCTTAAAAAGCTCGGCTTTCTGCTCAACCTTGCCGTCACCGTAAGCGTGTGAACAGGTAGCAGGATTTACCGCAGAGGAATTATTATCAGAAGAATTGTTCTGTGACGGGATTGCGGTTTCACTTGATGTTTCTGTGTTACCTGATGCATCAGTGTTTCCCGATAGCGTGTCAGAGTTTACAGTAGTATCGTGTATAATTATTTGTTCTATAATCACGTCATCAGAATAATTTGACTCGGTAACGTTTTGCTTACTACAACCGCAAAAGAGCGTTGCCGTCAAGCAAAAACACAATAATATACAAAAATATCTTTTCATAAACATTCTTCTTAAGCAATCAACCTAACATAACATCCGATATAAGCATTATGCAAAATCCAACAAGCAAGGCGTAGGTAGCGCCGCGCTGCTCGCCGTGAGCGTGAGTTTCGGGTATCATCTCATCACTTATGACATAAAGCATTGTGCCGCCTGCAAAAGCAAGTGCTATCGGCAAAATTGCCGATGCAATACTTACCGCAAAATACCCAATAAGTGTGCCTACAATCTCAACTACACCCGTAAGGGCTGCGCAAACAAACGTCTTGCGAGGACTTACACCCGACGCCAGCATCGGCGCAATAATAACCATACCCTCGGGTATGTTCTGCAGCGCGATACCGCCTGCAATAAGCAGAGCCTGACCACTGTCACCCGAACCAAAGCCAACGCCTGCGGCAATGCCCTCGGGCAGATTGTGAATTGCTATCGCCATCACAAAAAGCAATACCTTGCTTAAGTTTGCATTGTTATGGCTTTCAGTATCGGGACCTACCAACTTGTGTAGATGTGGTACCAATTTATCAATAAGATTAAGACACAATGCACCCGCAAAAATACCCACCACGGCATACAATAAACCCCATTTGCCACCGTACTCAACCGACGGCAAAATAAGTCCTAACACTGCAGCGGCTAACATTACACCCGCGGCGAATGATAAAATTATATCGGAAAACTTATGTGATAATTTTTTGAATATAAAGCCCATAAGCGAGCCTATCACCGTAGCGCCGCCTACACCCAAGGCTGTAATTAAAACAAGTTTCATAGTAATTTCCTATTCTGTGTGTGAAATATATTCCTCTGCAAAATGCGCAGCAACTGCACCGTCAGCAGCAGCTGTTACAACCTGACGTAACGCCTTTGTACGAACATCACCTACTGCAAAAACACCGTCTATATTTGTTTTTGTCGTTTCATCTGCGATTATATATCCGTTTTGGTCCAACGAAATAATGCCGCCTAAAAATTCGGTTACAGGCACGCGACCTATGCTTATAAAAATACCGTCGCAAGCAACGTCACTTACATCACCGGTGTTTGCATTTTTGATTTTTGCACCTGTTACTCTTCCGTCTGTTGTAAAGCCGTCAATGGTGCTGTTCCACAAAAACTCAACATTTTGTGCTTTCATTAACGGTTGATGATAAATTTTTGTAGCGCGCAATGTATCACGACGATGAACCAAATAAACCTTTTTTGCAAGATGTGAAAGATATAATGCATCCGATACCGCCGAATTGCCGCCGCCTACCACCATAACGGTTTTATCCTTATAAAACCTGCCGTCACAATGCGCGCAATAATGAATTCCACGACCAACAAGACTTTTTTCATCGGTTAATCCTAACGCTCTTGGATTGGCTCCCGATGCAACAACAACTGTTTTTGTAAAATAATCGCCGTTTGTAGTGGTTATTTTTTTAATTTTGTCTGTAAAATCAACCGACAAAACCTCAGCATACTCGGTTTTTGCGCCAAACCGTTCAGCACCCTGTTGCATTTTAAGTCCCAGTGTAAAACCATCTACACCCTCGTCAAAGCCGGGGTAGTTATCAATAATATCGGTAAGAGCCATCTGACCGCCTGGCGCCATACGCTCTAACACACAGGTGTCAAGTCCGGCGCGTGCGGCATAAAGTGCCGCGCTGTAGCCCGAAGGACCACCGCCAATTATTATCGTGTCATAAACCTTGGGCATAACCCTACCTCCAAACTCTTTATATTATCTTTATAAAATATTACCATATATATTTTTGTGTGTCAATTAAATAAAACCCTCACAAAAAATGTAAGGGTTTTTAAAGAAGGTTATTCTAACATTGCAAGAATTTGCGCCTTTGGTCTTGCACCCACCGACTGATTAACCATTTTGCCATCTTTAAGCACTACAAGCATTGGTATGCTTGAAACACCGAAAAGCTGGGCTAGCTGGGGTTGTTCATCAACGTTTATTTTGCCAACCAGATACTGCGGATTTTCATCTGAAATTTCATCGACTATAGGCGACACCATACGACAAGGGCCGCACCAATCAGCATAAAAATCAAGAAGCACCGTTTTATCACTGTTTTTAATTTCATCAAAATTTTCTTTTGTTACCTTTACCACTGACATTAATTTTACATCTCCTTTAATATTAGTATAAACCCTTTACAATATCATATCCGCAAAGCAAAAAATCTTTATTATGGCAGTCGGATGAAAATATTAACTTTTTGCCGTATGATTTAAAATAATCAATTATTTCTTTGGCGGGATACGGTTTTTTTGCGTAACCACGCGCAATGCCACCGGTGTTAATTTCAACCACAGCGGGTGTAGCCAAAATAGCATCCGCAGCTGTTTTCCACGCCGCAATATAACGCGGATGATTTGTATCAAAAAGACTGCCATCGGTATTAAACTTTGTAATCAAATCAAAATGACCAATTATGTCGCATTTTGTTTTGTTATAAAGATCGGCAACAGTGGCATAATAATCCTCAATGTAGGTGTAAAAATCTCCATTGTAATAACGATTTACAGCCTCAATTTGTTTTTCTCGACTGTAGTCTATACAAAGATATTCACCATCTTTAAGTATATAATGCACCGAGCCTAAAACATAATCATAACAATCCAACGGTTCTACACTATAATAATCATATTCAATGCCTAACAATATTTTAATTTCATCTTTATACTTTTCTTTTAGCGCATTGATTTCTTTTTTATACTGCTCGGTACCTTCACGTGTCATACATGGCTCTAAATCAAACTCGGTATATGAGTGACCAGAAAATCCAAGCTCGTCGAACCCGAGTTCTATTGCCTTTTGTATCATTTCATCAGGGGTATTTTTTCCGTCGCAATAGGTTGTATGTGTATGATAATTATAAAGCATTATTTTGTCATCTTTTCCTGTTTTACTTTGTGGTCGATTATATGACGAGATGCGAGCTCGCGGTGAACATCCTCAACAGTAATACCCATCTGAACCATAAGCACCATTGCATGATACGCAAGGTCAGCAAGCTCGTAAACTGTTTCGGCCTTGTCGTCTGCCTTGCCTGCAATTATAACCTCGGTACACTCCTCTCCCACTTTTTTTAGTATCTTGTCGATACCCTTTTCAAATAGATATGTAGTATATGAGCCTTCGGGCTTATCGTTTTTACGACCTACAAGCATATCATAAAGATTCTGCAAAGAGAATTCGTGTAATTCGTCGCTCTGCCAAACGGGATTGGTAAAGCAAGTATCAGTGCCCTTATGACAAGCGGGACCGTCTTTTTCCACCACTACAACCAAAGCGTCATTATCACAGTCAGCCGTAATGCTTACTATGTGCTGATAGTTACCGCTGGTCTCCCCTTTAAGCCAGAGTTCATCACGTGAACGGCTGTAAAAGCAAGTAAGTCCTTTTTGCATAGATATTTCAAGGCTTTCTTTATTCATATAAGCCACGGTCAACACCTTTTTGGTAATACTGTCTACCACAACAGCAGGTATTAAGCCTTTTTGGTCGAATTTAAGTTCGTTTATATTTATCATAATTACAACCTCACAATTATGTCATTTTTCTTAAGTTCTTGTTTTAAATCAGGAATTGCAACCTCGCCAAAATGGAATATGGATGCCGCAAGTCCCGCATCAATGTCGGGGATTTGTTTAAACAGGTCTATAAAGTGCTGCACACTGCCAGCCCCTCCCGATGCAATAACAGGTACGTTAACCGCATCGCATACAAGTTTAAGAAGTTCTATATCAAAGCCCTGCTTTACGCCATCAGTATCAATAGAGTTAACCACTATTTCACCCGCGCCGTTTGATACACCCTGCTTTATCCAGTTTATCGCTTCGATACCTGTGTCTTCTCTGCCTCCCTTGGCAAAAACGTGAAAAACGCCGTCAACACGCTTTATATCGACCGACAGCACAACACACTGGTCACCGTACTTATGTGCCGCATCTCTGATTAACAGCGGATTTTTAATCGCGCCGGAGTTTACACTTACCTTATCGGCGCCGCATTTCAGCACACGGTCAAAATCATCCACAGTGTTTATACCGCCACCAACCGTTAGTGGTATAAATATCTCTGACGCAACCTGTGTCAGTATATCAGTAAAAAGCTGTCTGCCTTCGTACGATGCAGTTATGTCGTAAAACACAAGCTCGTCTGCACCGCACTGTGAATAAATACGAGCAAGCTCTATCGGAGAAGATACATCGTTTAATCCCTTAAAATTCGTACCCTTAACTACCCTACCGTCTTTAATATCAAGACAGGGAATAATTCTTTTTGTAATCATCGAGCCGCCTCCAAAGCGTCTTTTAAATCTATTGCGCCAATATAATAAGCCTTGCCTATTATAGCACCGTAAATATCCATCTCACGAAGTTTTTTAACATCATCAAGACTTGATACCCCGCCTGATGCCGTAATATTCATAGAATACTTTTGTGATAGCTGCTTGTAAAGCTCAAGGTTTGTGCCACGCATTGCACCGTCTTTTGAAATATCGGTGCAGATTACATACTTAACACCTATCTCTTGCATCTGACTTAAAAAATCTTCGATTGTAAACTGTGACTTTAGTGTCCAACCCTTAATTGCAATATAACCGTCTTTAACATCTGCACCTACAGCAATTTTATCACCGTGTTTTTTAACTGCCGACTTTAAAAACTCGCTGTCGGTTACAGCCGCAGTACCTAAAATAACACGGCCAACACCTGCAGAAAGATATTTTTCAACAGTGTCCATATCACGAATGCCGCCGCCTATTTCGACAAACAGGTTTGTATCATTTGCAACCTGTTTTACTATATCGACATTTGGTGTTGTACCATCCTTAGCACCTTCTAAGTCAACCATATGAATGTGTGTAGCGCCTGCGTTTTCAAAATCTCGTGCGATTTCGATAGGGTTTTCGCTATACACCGTCATATTCTGATAGTCGCCTTTATAAAGGCGGACTGCTTTTTTATCAAATAAATCTATTGCGGGAAAAATTATCATTTGTTTATTACTCCATTTCACAAAAAGCGCGTAAGATATTAAGACCTACTTCGCCACTTTTTTCCGGGTGGAACTGACAACCCATTATATTATCCTTTTGTACGGCGGCGGTCAGTTCTTTACCATATTCGGCGGTTGCAATCACGCTATCATCACAGTCAGTGGCGTAAAAAGAATGAACAAAATAAACACAGTCATTCTGTCTTATGTGCTTAAACAAATTGCTATCTCGTGTAAAGTGTAAAGCATTCCAACCGATATGTGGTATCTTTAAATCATTAGGAATACTGTCTTTCATAGGAATAATATTACCCTTTAAAAGACCAAGCCCCTTATGTTGCCCATATTCAAAACTTGTCTCAAAAAGCATCTGCATACCAAGACAGATACCCATAAGTTTTTTGCCGTTTTTTGCCTCGTTTATCAGAACATTATCAAGCCCCGAATCCCGCAGTTTTTTTGCAGCATCCTCGAATGCACCAACACCCGGCAATATTATGCGGTCTGCCGATTTTATAACCTCGGGGTCAGAAGTGACAACAATATCTACGCCTATCTTTTTAAATGAAGATATAAGCGAGAACAGGTTTCCAACGCCATAATCAACTATCGCTATCATGCTATAACGCCTTTCGTAGAGGGTATTTCATTCGCAAATGCCTTATCAATGCTAACAGCTACACGTAGGGTGCGTGCAATTGATTTAAAGCAACCCTCAATAATATGGTGAGAATTTTCACCTGCAAACTTAACCATATGGGTGGTTATGCCCGAGTTATAGGCAAAGGCACTCCAGAATTCGTGGTTAAGTTCAGTATCAAAATCTCCTACCTTTTCGGTGGGCATTTCCACCTCATAATAGCAACCGCCCCTACCTGAAATATCAACAGCGGTAAGAATAAGCGACTCGTCCATAGGCAGTGTGGTGTCACCATAGCGCGTAATACCCTTTTTATCACCCAGAGCTTCTTTAAAAGCCTGACCTAATGCAATGCCGATATCCTCGGTAGTGTGGTGATAGTCAACCTCGATGTCGCCTACGCATTTAACCTCTAAGTCAAAACGTCCGTGGCGCGCAAAAAGGGTTAACATATGGTCCAAAAACGGACAGCTTGTATCACATACCGATTCGCCCTTGCCGTCAAGATTAAGGGTAAGCTTTATATCGGTTTCGGCTGTTTTTCTTATAATTTCAGCAATTCTCATCTTAATTCTCCTCTAAAATAAGAGTGATTGTTTTTATTAATTTTTGCATTTGTTCCATAGTACCTATGGTAATGCGGTTATATTGACAAATTGCGTCTTTGCTAAAATGTCTTACCAAAATTCCACGTTCTTTTAGTTTGAGATACAACTCTTCACCGTCAATTTTATCAGACTTTGCAAAAACAAAGTTTGCCTTTGAAGGTAAAACTTCAAAATCTAACTTTTTAAGCTCACTAACAGTCCATTCACGGTTAGTGATAATGGTCTTGCAGTTGTCCATATAATAACCGTTATCCAAAAGCGCGGCAGTTCCCGCCGCATCGGTCATACGGTTTACGTTATACGGATTTGTCGAATATTTGATGGTGTTAAGATCAGCAATAAGCTTTTCGTTGCCTATTGCAAAACCAAGTCTTGCACCCGCCATTGATCGTGATTTTGAAAAGGTCTGTACCACCAAAAGATTATCATATTTGTCAATTAGCGGTACCGCACTCTCTGCACCAAAATCAACGTATGCCTCATCAATAATCACAATGTTATCTGGGTTTGATGCAACTATTGTTTCAATATCTTGGAGTGATAACGCTATACCTGTTGGCGCGTTGGGATTTGCAATAACCACAGTCTTATTTGCACCGATATAATCATTAATATCAATGGTAAAATCACTTTTTAACCGCTTTTCTTGATATGGTATGCGATTAAGCTCGGCAAACACGGGATAAAATCCATAGGTAATATCAGGAAAAATCAAAGGCTTTTTCTCGTCTGCAAATGCCATAAACGCAAAGTTTAAAACCTCGTCAGAACCGTTGGTAACAATAACCTGACTCATATCTACGCCATAAACTCGCGCGAGTTCGCGGCGGACATTTATGTTTTCAGGGTCGGAATAAAGCTGTAGCTTCTGACTTTCGTTATACACCGCTTCGTTTACCGCTTTTGAGGGCGGAAACGGAGACTCGTTGGTATTAAGTTTTATATATTGCATATCCTTAGGTTGTTCACCTGGAGTATATGGGGTAAGCTGTGATAATCTTTCTGTAAAAAATCTGCTCATTATTTATCCTCAAATCTGATAGTAGCGCTCTTGGCATGGGCGTCCAAGCCTTCTTTGTGTGCAAAATAGGCAACCTTATCCGCTACTTTTTCTAAGGCATCTGCGGTAAAATATGTAAACTGTGATTTTTTCACAAAATCGTCTACCGATAGCGGTGACGAAAATCTTGCCGTGCCGCTTGTGGGCAAGGTGTGATTTGGTCCTGCAAAATAGTCGCCTAAAGCCTCGGGGCAATACTTACCCATAAAGATTGAACCTGCGTGATGCACCTTATCAAGATAATCAAACGGATTATCCACACAAAGTTCAAGATGCTCGGGTGCTATTTCGTTAGCAATATCAATAGCCAACATCAAATTATTTTCGGCAACAATTATCTTGCCGTTTGAATCGATTGATTCTCTTGCAATCTCTTCTCTTGGAAGGGCTTTG
>JAZSBS010000005.1:0-2045 GCA_045602525.1 Acutalibacteraceae bacterium | reverse complement strand
GAGCAAAATATGCTTTGCCCAAAACGGAAGATTTAACCTAAAACCAAGATGCTATGAAAAAGATTTTATTATTTCTCATACTCGCTACGGCGGCCATTACCGCCGAGGCACAGGAGAGTTTTTCGTTTTCAAAATCGGATGACTATACATTTGGGAAAGTGTCAAAGGAGGATTTGCTAAAGTCTGACTATGCACTACCTACGGTATCGGATGCTGTAGTATTGGATGAATATATAAGGATAATGCCTTCAATGCTCGACATCGAAGCGTATATCAACAGAGGTCGATTAAGTCCGATGATTATACGCGAGGTAATAGCCCGTAAGGTCAAAGTGCTTACCGAAAAAGGTGTTGAAAACAGGAAAATTACTATTCCTTTGAAGTATAACTCTTCAACCGATTGTGAAAATAGCGAAACATATTCGGTTAGAGCATATTCCTACACACTGAAAAATAACAAAGTAGTAAGAAAGGTGTTAAAAACCAGCAATATTACTCGTCGTGAATTTGCTGATGGCTCGGCTTGCTTGGAATTTGAAATTCCTAATGTAGAAAAGGGGAGTATCATCGAGTATGGTTATACAAAAGCCATAATAACCCCTAATCTGTGTTATGAACGCACAATGAAGGAAAATCTGCCAAAGTTAAATAGTCGATATATGGTTGTTTTGAATGCACAGCACTCTGATTGGTTTGAAATAGAAACCCTGAATAATACAACCAATGTTGCTAACGACAAAATAAATTTCGATTACCCGCAGTCTTATGGTGCAGATGCTGAACGAGCGGTTTTACGCAAACGCTCATCGTCTGGTTGGAGTGGACCGCAAGGTGAAAAGCGCCGGACGCATAACGATAAATTTATCACGAAAACATACAATGCATCAAGTTTTAATGCTATTGAATCTGGAGCAGGTGTGACTGTAACTATTAAAACCGACAAATAACAATCTTTTTCATAATTAATTTACCTTCCCGCTTCTGCGCGGGCCGAAATGATTTGAAAACCATAAAACTTAAGATACGATGAAACGAATTTTATTATTACTTGCTATCGTGGCGGCAACCTTTACAGCCGAGGCACAAATAGTAGATTATGAGTTCCCATATTATGATGCTGGACGGATAAAACGCTCTGATTTGCGAAAAACCTCATATAGTATTGCGCCTAAAGCCGATGTTGTAGTTTTGGATGAGCATATACGCCTCACGCCAAGTCTTATTGATATTAAGGCTTTCCTCGAAGAGGGAAAGGTTACCCCATTGGCTATCACTGAAACGGTATGGCAGAAGATTAAGATTTTGACCGACGAAGGTGTCGCAAAAGCAAATATATCATTAGATATTGATGGTAAACTTGATAATATAGATGATATTTGCGCGCGACACACTATTGAGGCATATTCTTATACGCTTGAGGGTTGCCACGTCGTAAAGAGCAAAGTCAAGGCGAAGGATATCAAAATCGAGAAAATGGTAGACGGAAATACTCGCTTGTCGTTTGAGATACCAGACGTAAAAAAGGGTTCTATTATAGAGTATTGTTACACAAAATATTTGACACAAGAGAATCTATATTACGACCGTCCGATGCAGTCAAATATTCCTAAATTGCATAGCAAATGCTATGTGACGGTGGACGAGTCATATTATTATCTATTTCATAGCGTAGTGTTAAACAATGCTAAAATAGATATTGAAAAGACTCGTACTTACGATTGGAAACCAACACCTTCCATTCTCTATGCTAATATGGGGCAACTGGGAGAGGGACAAGTTCTGTATAACCTCGGTGGTGTTCCCACAGAAGTTTACGGACCGCCATTGGTAACATATATATTTACGGCAGAGAATCTCCCCGCCATACAATCTTCTGAAAACGTAGGTGTGAGAGTATTGTTTACTGACGCTGCAGTTAAGTAAATAAAAATCTTTTTCATAATTAATTTACCTTCCCGCTTCTGCGCGGGCCGAAATGTTTGAAACCATTAAAACTTAAGATATAATGAAACGACTTTTTTTATTGCTTTCTATCGTGGCGGCAA
>JAZSBS010000004.1:0-3871 GCA_045602525.1 Acutalibacteraceae bacterium | reverse complement strand
TTTGGCTTGCTTATTATGTATTTAGCGCCGTTTTCTATTAACTCGTCTTTTTTTCTGAATCCCCAGAGTTCACCCACTGGTACGGCGCCGCTGTTAACTGCAGTTGCAACGTCCATTCCCGAGTCGCCAATAAATACGCATTCATCGGGGGTAACACCTAATTCTTCCATTGCCATAAGCGCAGCTGTGGGGTCAGGCTTTGCTGGAATACCGTCACGTTTGCCGAAAATAAGGTCAAATGCATCGCCATAAAGCGAAGTTACAACCTCGTTTGCCATAATTTGTTCTTTGTTGGTAACAACCGCCACAATAAAACCTTTTGATTTTAGTGTGTTTACAAGTTCCGGCATACCGTCATAAGCATAGGTGTTATCTGCGTAATGAATAGCATAATAAGGTGAAAAAATATTTTTAATTTCATTTATTGTGTCGGTGTCACGCTTGTCTTCGGGTAGGGCTCGTTCAATCATTTTGGGTATTCCGTCACCGACGAAGTATTTGAATGCTTCTACATCGTGGGTGGGGTAGCCATTCATTTCAAGTGCGCGATTTACGCCACCGGCAAGGTCAATAAGTGAATCGGCGAGTGTACCGTCAAGGTCAAATAAAACTGCTTTTATCATAAGTTATGTTTCCTTTCATACTGCAAAGAAAAAAGCCCGTGTAAAATGCTTACACGGGACTTTTAAGTCAAAGATTTGATTAGATAGCTCTGGTAACCTTGCCCGAACGTAAGCAACGGGTGCAGACATTAATGCGACGGGGTGAACCATCAACGATAGCCTTTACCTTCTTAACATTGGGCTTCCAAGTTCTGTTTGAACGTCTGTGTGAGTGAGAAACCTTAATACCAAAAGCAATTTCTTTGCTGCAAATTTCACATTTTGCCATTGGTTGCACCTCCTTTTCGAATCGACCGAATACTCAATCGGTCACATAGCAAACACTATAATAACAGAAAACTCCACAGATTGCAAGCATTTTTTTAAAAAATTTTAAAATTTATTCAGCGGGTGGAACGCCTGGCTCTGATTCAGAAATTGATGATAACCAATTTTCGCATTTTGTTCTTTGCTCGCTTAATGCTGTGCGTTGTGTTTCGGTAAGATTATTGGTTGAAAGAATTGAATCAATATCACTTAAAATTAAATGCAAATCTGTACTATTGTCGGATTCAAGCGATTTTTCTTCATATTCTTGTATTTTTTTTGCAATACGCGAAATATCGTCGTTTATGGACTCTATCTTTGTAAGTAAGGTATTGCATGTGGTTACAACTTTATCAAGCGCCTCGGTTTCTTCGGGTGAAGAATATCTTGTATCTGTTTTAAGCGCTGTGCTTTTTACTTGATTAACAGCATCAAGATTATCCGATGTAACTGTATCCGAATTTAATTCGCCGATTGGTTCTAATAGCGCCGATACGGGTTTGGTGTAAATGGTGTATGTAACAGTGTTACCGTCAAAATCGGTTGCTTCTATTACGTACATATTTACTTCGTTTCCTTTTATTAAAAACGCGGTTTCACTTTCTTCTCCGTTAATGGTTACCGACTCAAGATTATAGTCGGCAATTGTAACATATTGTGTGGTGTAGTAAATGGCTCCGTTTTCGATGCCGTTAATAACAGGGATTTCCTCAAGTACAACACATTGCATATGCAGAGCCATATAGCGCGCATACACAGTGTCAAGATTATATTCCACTATGCCTCGCTGAGGGTCGGACATAATTGCTACATTACGGTCAATATCATAGCCAATAAGCACCATACAATGCTCGGGAGCTATCCATTGGATATCCTTGTTATCAACCGTCCATTGTACTGTGGTAAATGGTTCGCGAAGTTCTTTTTCCGCTTCGTCGTACATTGTGCTCCATATGATAACAGGCGTTCCGCCTTCCACCATCTTTAACAACTCTTCAAATTTGGTTCCGCTATAGTCGACAGCCTTGTGCCGACGATTCTGAGTTGCAAGATAGCGATTAGCAGCGTTTACAATAGGCTTTGCATAACAGCCAAAGCCGTTTTTTCGCGGATTTCCTACATAAACCTCCCAAAAATTTCCAATTTTATCAATAGTCTTATCAAGGTAATCATCTGACATTTTAGTTTTTGATATGTCATAGCCGTAGTGGTTAAGCACAGTGGTCAATGCCGTGATTTCGCAGCCTGTTGGTAATTCCGGATTTTGAGATAGATATTTGACAGAAAGCTTTACCTGTCGTTTTGTAAGTCCACTGGTATCTATGGGGGTGGTTTTTACCATAACTTTATTTTTATTTGTTGGCTCTACCGTTTCGACAACCTTCACAATATCAGCAACCTGTTCCTCTTTGCTTTCTGGAGTGATTGTGATTGCAGCCGATGGAATAATTATTCCCGAGGAACCTTCAAACGCGCTGAAATTTGATGTGTAGGAAGCACTGTTCGAATTAAATATAATAGCGGGAGGATTGTTAACAATATGTACTATTGCTACTACTGCGGCTATTGACGCTACCACAGCTGCCGCGGCAGCTGATACGTATATAACAATTTTTTGTTTTTTGGTTAATTCTTTTTGATGACGGGACAAGTTTTTTGACTCCTTTTTACTGATTATTTCTTATGTAATGAAAAATATACTGTTGTACTATGCCGCCGTATTTTTTTGCACAGTCTGGTATATTACCGTCAAACATTTGCTCGAGCGCACGGTTTATCCATACGTCGCGAGGAAATGCTGTTTTATGACCCAATCCGTAAAGTAGTACGCAGTCGGCTACCTTGGGACCGACACCCTTGATTGTCATCAGAATTTTGCGTGCAGTGTCATAGTCGGTGTGTTTCAGTGCTTCAAGCTCTATTTCGCACGATACTACCTTTTGCGCTGCGTCTAAGATATATTTCGCGCGAAAGCCCGAGCGAATAACTGACAAATCATCAAGAGTAAGTTGTGATATAACTTCAGCAGATGGAAATGTGTAGCCGCCGTCTATTTTGTTGCCAAAGTTTTCACACAGTCGCTCGATAATACCCTTGATTCGCGGTATATTGTTGTTTTGTGAGATAATAAACGAGCATAAAGCCTCCCAAGGCTCTTGATTTAAAAGCCGTATTCCACGGCTGTACTCTGCCGCTTTTTTAATGGTGGTATCAATGCTTACCTCTTTTATAATTTGCGCATAGTCGCGTTCAAGGTCAAAATAATTTTGCCAAAGTTTTTCAAAATCATTCTTATTTGAACCGTTTATTATTATATCACCGTTATTTTCGTGTAATTCTATGTATTTACCAAATGCTATGCCGTGCCATATGCCGTTTTCATTTCGGTTCCAGCGGAAAGCCTGACCACAATCAAGCGTTTGCTCAAGGTCAAAGTTGGTTGCATTTGTTATGTGAATTTTATTATCATAAAATTTTATATTCATACTACACCTCGTATTTACAATTATACCTGTTTTATGTTATAATGTAAAGCAAGAAATTAAAACAAAGGTTGTGATTATGTGCGTGACGATATTTGTACCATACCCGTCTCGGAGGTCTTTGAGGTAAAGCATGGTTGTCCACTTTGTCGAATGAAGCACACGGTAGAGGAGCATCTTATAACTTACATTTTAGGTGACGCTATGATGGAGCCCGATGTGCGTATCGAAACCAATCGGGTTGGTTTTTGTGATAACCACTATGAAAAGCTGATGTCTCACCGTGGCAGGTTGCAGTTGGCGCTTATGCTTGAAACTCATATAAAAGAAATAAGCGAGCAGATTTTTGAAAAAAAGCTGTTTAACAGCGCCGATAAAAAGGCATCTAATGTAAAGGGTGTGATAGATAGCTGCTTTATATGTGAAAAGGTAAACTGGGGTATGGAAAGAATGATTGAC
>JAZSBS010000003.1:0-9350 GCA_045602525.1 Acutalibacteraceae bacterium | reverse complement strand
GTTTCGATAGCACCGTGGAATCGCGGTAATAATTTTGGTAAAACCTTTTGTGACATTTTTGAGGGTATGGAAAATGTTGAGTTTTTAAACATTTATTGCGATAGCGGATTGCCCGATAATAATGTTAACGCAAAATATTATCAAATAACAATTAATGATATTATCACAAATTTGCTACATAAAAATAAAAAAGTCGGCAGAATGGTTGAAAATTTTTCTGAAGCGCACACTTTGTCACAAAAGCAACAGGGGTTTATCACTAAAATTAAAACAAAAAAATGGCGTATTTTCTTTTGGGCTAGACGGTTTATTTGGTGGATTGGTCGTTGGCGCACCCCTGAACTTGAAAAAATCATTCGCGATTTTGATGCAGACTTGCTTTTTTTACCTATTTTTAAAGAGAGCTATATGAACTCTGTTCAGCAATACGTTCAAAAAGTAAGTGGTAAAAAATCAGTTGCTTATTACGGCGACGACAATTATACATTAAGACTTTTTTCACTTAATCCTTTTTTTTGGTTTGACCGACTTACACAGCGCGGCAGTGTAAAGAAAACCATTGATAAATGTGAATATATGTATGTTGTGTCTGATATTGAAAAACGCGAGTGCGAACGCGATTTTAAAAAAGATTGTTACATCTGTACCAAAGGTGCTGATTTTTCGGTTGAACCGCCTTTAAAAGCAGAATATCATAAGCCTAAAAAACTTGTATACACAGGTAATTTGGGCAGTCACCGTTGGGAAGAACTTTGGCACATAGGACAAGCATTAGACAAAATTAATGAAGGGCATAAATTAATAATATATTCCGGTACAGAGTTAAGTGACAGCATAAAAGAAAAGTTCAACAATACAAAAAGTGTAAAATTTATGGGTAGGGTATCTGCCGACAAAATACCGGAAATTCAGTCAGATGCCGATGTGTTAGTGCACGTTGAATCATTTAGATTAAAAGAAAGATTATGGGTGCACCAGTCGTTTTCAACAAAAATCGTCGACCATTTTGTTAGGGCGCGCGCAACTTTTGCGGTGGGTGCTATCGACGTTGCATCAATCGACTATCTGCTAAAGCGTGACGCTGCTGTTGTATCCACTTCACGCGATGAGATTGAACCACAATTACGTAGGCTTTTGGGCAGCGATGAAGCGCTTAACGAATATGCCCTAAAGGGATTCAATTGCGGAAAAGATAATCATGATATTAATTATATTCAAAAAATGCTCAGAGAGCATTTTGAGAAGTACATGGGGGTAAACTCTTGAGAGTTTTATTGATAAATGCTATATACGGCAGTAGAAGTAGTGGCAAATCTCTTGCCGAAATAAAGCAGGCTCTTGAAACAGACGGCAATACGGTTTTTGTTGCTACACCAAATTATATTAAAGGTAAAGAATTTTACAAAATAGGCAACAAATACGACCACAAGCTACACGCTTTTTTGTCGAGATTTTTAGGTTTGCAGGCATATTTTTCTTGTATTGCTACATATAGGCTTTTGAAATACATTGAAAAAATTAAACCTGATATTATTCATATTCAGGTAATACACGGCAACTTTATCAATTTTGGTATGTTTATGAAATTTGTTTCTAAAAAAAATATACCAACCGTATTTGTGTTGGATGATTGTTGGTATTTTACAGGTAAATGCTGTCATTATACCGCCGACAAGTGTTATAAATGGAAAACAGGATGCCATAACTGCGTTAGAAAAAATGCCGATAATCCAAGCTGGTTTTTTGATTTTTCGAAAAAGATGTATTCTGACAAAAAAAGATATTTTGGCGCTTTGGAAAACTATGCCGTAGTGGCAGTGTCTGATTGGTTAAAAAATGAAGCGCAGCAGTCGTATCTTAAATCTACAAATATTTTAACCCGTATTTACAATTCGATTGATACCGAAATATTTAAACCAAGCGATAATGCTTTAAATCTTAAACAGCAGATGAATTTGCAAGATTATAACATTGTTTTAGGTGTTGCAGCCGCTTGGAAAGATCTTGCTAAACTTAGCAAGGGTATCAATCTATTCATAGAGCTTAGTAGTATGTTACCTGATAATTATAAAATCATTTTAATAGGCAAAATGGACCCTGAAATTAAATTGCCTGACAATATAATTTCTATAGACTTTGTTGATGGTCAAGAAAAGCTGGCACAGTATTATTCTATGGCAGATGTTTTTGTTCAAATGTCAAGCGAAGAAACCTTTGGTAAGGTTACTGCAGAGGCACTTTGTTGCGGTACACCCGTGATAGTTTTTGATTCTACTGCTAACCCCGAACTTGTAGGTGAAGGCTGCGGTTATGTTGTTGAAAACAAAAACATCCAGCAGGTTTATGATAAAATTATTGAAATTGTAAAACGGGGCAAACAATCTTATGCTATTAAATGCCGAGAATTTGCTGTTCAAAACTTTAAATCTACAAGCAACTCAAATTTATATATTGATTTATATAAAAAGCTTATTAATCAGAGCGAGGAACTATAATGCTTATTATTTTGGCATATTTGGCTTTATGCTTAGTGTTATCTTTTATAGCAAAGCAATATCCCAAAACAAAAGGTTTTGTCATATTTGTTATATTTTTATTTGGTGTTATTATAAGTGGATATCGCCGATTTGATTTTACTACAGATAACTTAGCATATATTGATTATTTTATCGATCATTCAAAAAAATCACTTGCACAGTCATGGCAGGATGTTTTGGCAAACGAAGGTAAAGACCCTTTTTATTATTTTTTGGGTAATGTCTTTAGTAAACTAGGATTTACCTATGGCGGTTGGTTCGTTTTTATAGCAATTGTGTATATGGGCGGATTTTGCTATGTAACATATAAATACAGTAAAGATATTTTTATTAGTGTATTGATTTTGGTAACACAATCCTACTTTTACTTTTCTATGACAGGTCTGCGTCAAACCTTGGCAATGGGTATTTGTTTTTTGGCGTACGATTTCGCAGTAAGAAAAAAACCTATAAAATTTATTTTAGCGGTGTTCTTGGCTTACCTGTTCCATTCGTCAGCGTTATTATTTGCGGTTTTTTATTTTATTAAGAATTTAAAAATTAACTTTAAATATTGGTTTGGTGCAATTGTTGCGTTGGCGGTATCGTTTTTATACCCTTCTTTTATAAATGATGTGGTTGAGCGACTTGCTTGGAATGAAGAGATTGCTAAATACGCTGAGACCACAACAGGACTTACCATTTCCGGCTTTATTATTCAATTCCTAATATTACTGTTTTGTTATGTTCTTACCCGTTTTGATGCTAAAAATGATGGTTATCGAAAACCGTGGTTTGCGGCTATGGTAATGGGTCTTGTTATACAGGCATTTGTTGTTAACATTGATAACATTTTCAGAATGGCAATGTATTTTAGCGTTTATGGTGTATTGGCAGTGCCCGATGCCATCGAATTGCAGGAAATTAAAAGTCGTCGTTTAACATTCTGGATTATAACAGCAGTGCTAATACTGTACTTTTTACGTTCACCAATGTTTAGCAATTTTGAACTTCAGTTTGGAGTGTAGGTATGAAAAAATTAAGTATAATACTACCGGTGTATAATGTAGAAAAATTTTTACCCGCTTGTTTAGATTCTATATATAATCAAGATATTGCAGAAGATGAGTTCGAGATTATTGCAGTAATTGACGGTTCGCCCGATAATTCAAAAGTCGTTTTGCTTGATTATTCTAAGATACATAAAAACATTACAGTTATTGAACAAGAAAACAGTGGTGTTTCGGCTGCCAGAAATAACGGTTTTAAACATGCTACGGGTAAATATATATGGTTTATAGACCCTGACGATTTAATTGTTAAAAACTGCTTTAAAAAGATATATGAAAGCTTAGAACAATTTAATGCCGATGTGTTTGAATTTGAGTATGATACTTGCGAAGAAAATTACATATACGAAGACAAACAAGTAGATTTTAACGTTGATGGAAAAGATAAAGAGGGCGCAACCGCGTCGGGTTGCTTGTTGGTATGCCTAAGAGATTATTTAACTCAAAATAATATCCTTTTTAATGAAAAATTAAGCTATGGCGAAGATTATTTGTGGGTGCTTCAGGTGAAATACCGCAAGCATATAAATATTTTTACTAACAGTAAGCTTTATATTTACCGCCAAAGAAAAGGCTCGGCAATGCATCAGAAAAGTCGTGAAAAAACAAAGAAACATTTTGAAGATATGATGTTGCTTCACGATATTTATTTAGAAGAACAAAAGCGTTGCGTTAAAGAGCAACTGTCCGATGAAATTATAATTGATCTTAAACATCGATGTTTGCTGTGTATAGAAGCAGCCTTGTGGTACTATCTAAAAGTTGCGAATAGTGTAAGTGATGCTAAGGAACTTTTAAAAAAACTCCAGAAAAAAGGGTTATATCCTTACAAATTTTCCACATGGAATTTATTTGGTAAAAATGCGGTAAACAGCTTAAAGTATAGATTGATAACATTTTTGTTTCCAATAAAGACCTATTATTTGTTTTTGTGTAAAATATTTATTTCAATATTAACAACAAAAAATTAAGCGAATATTTTTGAAACAGGCAATGCTGTTCAACAAGTGAAGATGGAAGGAAAAATAATCAGGAAAAATCATTTTTCATTTGTGTATAATATTCTTTACTATTTAATTTAAAAAAAGAAAAGAATTTTAAAATTGGTTTAGGGGGATTGTTTTATGTCTTTATTTAAAGATAAAACACTTATGATTACAGGTGGTACCGGTTCATTTGGCAATGCGGTTTTAAATCGCTTTTTGCAAACAGATATTGGTGAAATCAGAATTTTTTCGCGCGATGAAAAAAAGCAGGATGATATGCGTCATGAGTTTCAGGCAAAAATGCCGGATGTTGCAGATAAAATAAGTTTTTACCTTGGCGATGTGCGTGATATACAGTCAGTAAAAAATGCTATACATGGGGTTGATTACATATTTCACGCTGCTGCGCTCAAGCAGGTGCCTTCTTGTGAATTTTTTCCGATTGAGGCGGTTAAAACTAATGTATTGGGTACCGAAAATGTGCTTACTGCCGCCATTGATGAGGGTGTAAAAAAGGTAATATGCCTTTCTACCGACAAGGCGGCGTACCCCGTTAACGCAATGGGTACAAGTAAGGCCATGATGGAAAAGGTAATTGTTGCCAAAAGCCGAACAACTAAAAGCACAGAAATTTGTTGCACCCGTTATGGCAACGTTATGTGCTCTCGCGGCAGTGTAATTCCGCTTTGGATAGATCAAATCAAAAGTGGCAATTCAATAACAATTACAGAACCTTCAATGACAAGGTTTATTATGTCGCTTGAAGAGGCTGTGGATTTGGTGTTATTTGCTTTTGAAAAGGGTGAAAGCGGTGACATTCTCGTGCAAAAAGCTCCTGCGTGCACCATTCAAACTCAGGCAGAAGCTGTGTGCGAGTTATTTGGTAGCGCCAAAGATAATATAAAGGTCATTGGTATTCGACATGGAGAAAAAATGTATGAAACATTGCTTACCAATGAGGAGTGTGCCAATGCGATTGATTTGGGTAACTTCTATCGTGTGCCCTGTGATAAACGTGGACTTAACTACGATAAGTATTTCACTAAGGGTGATACTGAGCGCAACATCCTTACCGAATTCAATTCGAACAATACAGATCTTTTGAACATCGAGCAGGTAAAAGAAAAATTGTTATCACTCGAATATATCCAAGGCGAGCTTGAGAATATGGAGGCTTATAAATGAAATTTCTTGTTCTTGGCTGCAACGGTATGGCTGGACATACCATTTCATTATATTTAAAAGAGCAAGGTCATGATGTTTTTGGTTTTGACCGCGAAAAATCAAAATGTGTTAAAAATGCTATTGGAGATGCCCGTGATATCGATTATGTTAGAAATCTGATCGTTGACGGAAAGTATGATACGGTTATAAACTGCATAGGTATTTTGAACCAATTTGCTGAAGAGAACAAGTCGTTAGCGGCATTTCTTAACTCCTATTTTCCGCATTTTCTTGCGGAAGTAACTGAATGTACAGATACGCAGGTTATTCATATGAGTACAGACTGTGTGTTCTCTGGCAAGAGAGGCGAATACACCGAGGATGACTTCAGAGATGGTGAATCATTCTACGATCGCTCTAAAGCTCTGGGTGAACTTGATGATAATAAAAACATCACATTGCGCAATTCTATCGTTGGACCGGATATTAATCCCAACGGTATTGGACTAATGAATTGGTTTATGAAGCAGAATTCGCAAATCAACGGTTTCACCAAGGCGATGTGGACTGGCCAGACAACGCTTCAGCTTGCGAAGACGATGGAAATCGCCGCTAAAGAGAGAGCTTTCGGTCTGTACAATACGGTTCCTGATCATTCTATTAGTAAGTATGATCTTCTAAAACTGTTTAACAAGTATTTACGGAGCGATTCGATTCAAATTAATCCAATTGACGGCGTAAATGCTGATAAATCACTCAAACGTACGCGATTTGATTTTTCTTACATTATTCCTGACTACGAAGTGATGATATCTGAATTGGCAGACTGGGTAATTAAACACAAGGATATGTATCCTCATTATAATCTTTGATGGAGGGCAATATGAGCAAATTAAAATTGATGACAATTGTTGGAACACGACCGGAAATCATAAAGATGTCTGAAATTATAAAAAAATGCGATACATACTTCGATCATGTTCTTGTACACACGGGTCAGAATTATGACTATCAGCTTAATGAAGTCTTTTTTAAAGAACTCGGTCTGCGTGCACCTGATTATTATCTCGGGGTTGTTGGAGAAAACATCGGTCAGACCATGGGCAATGTAATTGCCAAATCCTATGACTTGATGGTTCAAATTAAGCCTGATGCGATTATAGTTCTTGGTGATACCAACTCTTGCCTTTGCGTTATTTCTGCAAAACGCTTAAAAATTCCGATTTTTCACCTTGAGGCAGGTAATCGTTGTAAAGATGAGAATTTGCCGGAAGAGGTTATTCGCCGCATAGTTGATGTAACAAGCGATGTTAATCTGTGTTATTCGGAGCATGCACGTCGTTATATTTTGGACTGCGGTGTAAAACCAGAAAATACATACGTTGTAGGTTCGCCTATGGCAGAGGTTTTGGACGCTAATAAGGATGCCGTTGATAACAGTGATGTTTTAAAGCGTTTAGGACTTGAAAAGGGTAAATATATTCTGCTTTCTGCGCACCGTGAAGAAAACATTGATATTGAATCAAACTTTTTTGCCCTTATGAACGCTGTAAATGCAATGGCAGAAAATTATGATATGCCGATTCTTTATTCATGTCATCCGCGATCCAAGAAATATATTGAACAGCGCGGTTTTGTGTTTGATAAGCGTGTTATTCAGCACGAACCGTTGGGATTTTTTGATTATAATAATCTTCAAAAAAATGCCTTTTGTGTTGTTTCTGATAGCGGAACAATTCCTGAAGAGGGTTCTTATTTTAAATTCCCCGCAGTTTCTATAAGAACATCGACAGAACGCCCAGAGGCCATGGACAAGGGTGTGTTTACAATTGGTAGTATTACCTCTGAACAGGTGTTGCAGGCGGTAGATTTGGCAGTTGCCATGAAAGAAAACGGTGATGACGGACTCACCGTCCCTGCTTATGCCGATACAAACGTATCTACAAAGGTTGTTAAGCTGATTCAAAGCTATGTGGGAATAATCAATAAGATGGTTTGGAGAAAATAACATATAGTTTGTAAATCAAAATAATTCGAGGTATAAAAATGAGTGAAGCAAGTTCTGCTAAAAGACTGAGCATAAATATAATTGCACAATTAATAGCTTTTGTTGTCAATATTGGCATTGGCTTCTTTTTGACACCATATATTATTAAAACCGTCGGCGGAACCGCTTACGGTTTTGTCGGTCTTGCAAACAACTTTGTAGGCTATGTTCAAATTTTAGTAACAGCATTAAACTCAATGGCGGGTCGATTTATTGCAATTAGTTATTATAAAGAAGATTATGATAATGTGAAAAAATATTATACATCGGTTTTTTTTGCTAATTTGTTTTTATCATTGGTAATATCAATTCCCTGCACACTTTTGTTGATTTTTCTCAACAGGGTAGTTGATGTACCAAACTCAATTCTTTTTGATGTTCGTGTGTTATGGATTTTTATTTTTAGTGCAATGCTTGTTTCTATAATAGGAAGCATATTTTCAAATGCAGCCTATGTAAAAAATAGATTAGAGCTTGTTTCACTTAGGAATATAGAATCACATATTTTGCGAGCAGTTATTCTAATCGGAACTTTTTCGCTTCTTTTACCAAAGGTATGGTATGTTGGGCTTGCTACTTTTATAAGTGGTGTATATGTTATTTTTGTTAATATGTATTACACAAAAAAACTTATGCCAATGGTAACCATTAAAAGAAAATATTTTGATTTTTCAAAAATTAAAGAATTAGTGTCGGCAGGTGTATGGAACAGTGTTTCGCAACTTGGCAATGTGTTGTCAACCGGTCTTGACCTATTGATAACTAATTTATTTGTAGGTGCTAACCCAATGGGAATAGTGGCTATTTCAAAAACCATACCTACCTATATTCAATCTTTATTTGTTACTGTGGCAAGCGCTTTTGCGCCGCAACTAACGATAAGCTATGCTAAAGATGACAATGATGAAATGAAATCCCAATTGCTTTTTGCGACGAAATTAATGGCTTTATTTGCAAGCGTGCCTGTATCATTCGTTATTGTTTTCGGTAAATCGTTCTATCAACTTTGGACACCCACTCAAGATTCAGGAACACTTACAATGCTTACAATCATAACGGTTTTAGAATATCCGATATCTTTGGTTGTGTATCCGTTAGAGAACATATTTGCAACATTAAACAAGGTTAAAATCTTATCAATAATTACAATCATAACCGCACTATGTTCTTGCGGCAGTGTTTTTGTACTTTTGCAGTTTACAGATAATATTTATTTTAAAATGCTAATTGTTGTGGGAGTAAGCACTTTCTTTAACATAATAAAAAACGGTATTGTTGTGCCTGCGTATTGCTCTAAATTTTTAGATATTGGATTTGGTTGTTTTGGTAAAGTTATTTTAAAGAGCATTGTTTCTACTGTTATAATTACTTTGATAGTTTATGCAATAAGTTTATTGGTTACCGTTAACAGTTGGATAAAATTAATTTTTGCTGTTTTATGTGTAGCATTTTTTGGTTTGTTTCTTAATTATATTTTTATATTAAGTAAGGAAGAAAAAAAGACATTTTTTAAAATGGTATCAAAAAAATTACGTAGGGGATAATATGTTAAATAATATTAAAAAAT
>JAZSBS010000002.1:0-20796 GCA_045602525.1 Acutalibacteraceae bacterium | reverse complement strand
GATGCAACCGTTAAAAATGTTGCTATCAGAAACTCTTATTTTGCATCACAAAGCTATGCTGGCGCATTGTACGGCCAGTCAATTTCTGGCGGCGATAGCAACAGAGTTTACATAGATACCGTAGAGGTTTCTAACTCTTGGTTCTACAATACTGAGGCGACAGTTAAAAATGCAGGAACAGAGAATGAATATATTCAATACTATGATAGACGAACAGGCGTTTTATCAGGTAACACACAGGGACTTATAAGCATTAGCAACTGCATTATTTATGGTAACAAGATGATGAATGCTAACAATGTTGAGTTGACCTTGGCATTTGGTGTAATTAAAAACAGTTGGACAACAACAGACTTGAATCATAGCTATTCCAATTGTATTGTTTTAGGTCAGTTCCCATTTGATGGTACTGCATACAATAGCATGCTTGCACCACTATTTAAAAACGTTTATACCGATCAGAATACAGCGTCTGGTAGATACTCATATGATGCTGACCAAATCGCTCACGTTGAGCTTGCTGATATGCTCGGCAGCAACGCACAGACTGTTGTTGACGCTATCAACGCAGCTAACGGTGACAGCCGTGATATGTACGTTGGTAACGCGTGGGGTTATCCAGGATTTGAAAAGGCTGGTATAATGCCTACTACTAACCAGATGGCGTTTGACGGTCTTACAATGACCAACTATGATACTTATACTGCTGTTGACCCCGAGTTCAGCATGTACGCAACATCACTTAATCTTAAGGCTAATCCTTATATCGCGTTTACCTTTGCGTTTAACGGCGAATATAAGACCAACCGTGATGATATAACCGTTACATTTACAAATTCAAGCGGTACACAGATTGCCCAAACCACAGTTGGTAACGGCAAAGGCGGTGTTAGCGCAGGTTGGACCAACAACGCAGGCGCAGGCAGATATCACCTCTACAGACTTGAAAATGTTGCTGTAGAAGATTTGTGCAAGCCTATAACAGTTACCGTAAATTATGATGGTAATGATACCGTATTTGGTACCTTTAGCGTAGAGGGCTTTGCGCTTGATATTCAAAACGCATACAAGCAAGACCCATGTGATTACTATGCAGTACGTGTAGAGGCAGCAAAAGCACTTCTTTACTACACACAAATGGTTAACGCGCGTTATGGCGCATAACGATAATATTTAGAATGAATTTATTGTCATTGCGAGGGTGCGGGTGTCCAGTGGACACCTCTGCAAAGCAGAAGCCCCGACCGAGGCGGTAGCCGAGACCGGCAGTGACGAAGCAATCCGTAATATCCATTAAGAAAAGCGGATTGCCACGGGCTTATGCCCTCGCAATGACATAATTTTACAAAAGGAGAAAAGTATATGTTTAAAAAAGCAGAGCTTGAAATATATGAATTGGACCTTACCGATATTATCGTTACAAGCGATCCTGACGCCAACTTTGGCGAAGACGGCGATGATATCGTAATTTGGCCTAGAAGATAACACCACGTGTGTTATCAACTGTGATTGCCTTACGGCAAGTTAGGGGTTATGAACGGCTATGCCGTGTTATGATGCGCTTAAAGCGCAGTTAATATGAAATATCAAACAAAAAACAAAGCAATCAGTAATATTCAAAAGAGAAACGGATTGCCACGCGACTTGCGTCGCTCGCAATGACAAAGAGGTTTTGATAAAGCTTTAAATATGTCATTGCGATGAGCGGTAGCGAGGAAGCAATCCGCACCCCAAAGCGAATTAAACCTAAAAATTCACATCATTTGTGTTATGAAAAGAGAGGTTTTTTATGAAAATAAATTTAAACAAAAGCACAAAAAGAGCTTTAAGTCTGGCACTTGCTTTAGCGGTAGCTATTGGCTCGCTCTTTACTGCTAACATCGGCGTTAACATTAGCGCAGATGCAGCAACAGATACCAACCCTACTGTTTTGTATTGGGATGGTAGTTATGACGGTAGTGCACAATCTTGGGATGCTGTATTTACCGACGGTAACGGTTCTGAAGAAACACCTTATGTTATAAAAACTACAAAGCAACTTGCTACTTTTGTAAACAGAGCTTCTACAATAGGTTCTGTAGATTTGTTTTTCGAGGTTGACGAAACCATTGACGCTATCGTTTTACAGCCCGAGAGTGATGCTGCTAAGGAAATTATGAGCCTTAATTCAGCTGCCGCTGTTAAAGATCATTTTGAAAACAAAATGACTAATACTAAAAAATGGGTAAACAGTGGTTGGAATACACAAAAAAAATTGGCTGGTACCTTTGACGGCAATGGTGTTGAGATTTACGGCTTGTATAGAGCTGAAACGGGAGATGCGGTTGTAGGTCTTTTTGGTATGACAGGCGCCATTACAGTAAAAAATATAATTCTTAAAAACTCCTATATGACTTCAGGAACTATAGTAGGAGGTATTCTTGGATGCACTTACGCTGATACTACAGTTGAACGGTGCGCGGTTATTAACTGCTATATAAGGCATCTTATGACAGATTCTACCTCAAGCCCACATACAAACAAAGCATCTGTTTTAGCTACAAACTGGTCGGGTGCGATCACCGTAAAGGATTGCTTGCTTTACGGTAACGACGCTCAGAATACTGGTATTAATGTTCCTGATGTTGGTACAGGCTTCCCACTTACTATGATTTCAAATGCAACTGCAAATAGTGTTAGTGATGTTGTATCTATTGGCACAGTACCATATCCTAAGTATGCGTGTACTTGGAATTTTGTGCGCACGACACCATCTATTTATCAAAATGTATATACAGACCAAACCAATGATGCAAAAACCTATTATTATAGTTCGGGTTTGCAATTTATGGTTGATATATCAACATATGCTGACTCTGCTGAATTTTATAGTAATATTAAGCATGTTTCTTCTGAAGGTGCCAAAGGCTCTTTAGGTAAGCTTGCTATGGATCTTGATTGGGCTACCGACGAGCAAGATGGCACGTGGTACGCTATAGATGGCGAATATCCTACACTCTTTAAGCCTGAGGGCTGGAAAGACTGCGAAACCATAACTCCTTGGGACGGTACTGCAGCTGAAAGCTTTGCAGGAGGTACAGGTGTAGAGGGTGACCCATATCTTATCGAAACACCCGAGCAGCTTTTTGCTATGGTAAAAGCAGGCGGTAAGGTTGACGGCAAACCCGCATACTACAAGGTAAAAGACGGTGTTGAAAACCTTTATCTAAGCAAGGCAATCAGCGGCGGTTATGCTGCTGCAAAGGCTTGCACAGACTTCCACAACTGGAATCCTGATGCATGGACCGCGTTTGAGGGTAATTTTGACGGTAACGGCGTTACCATCCGCGGTATGATAAGTCAATCAACAACCAACTTTAAACAGGTTGGTCTTGTTGGTGTGTTTGGTGAAGATGCAGTTGTTAAAAACGTAAACTTTGATACCTGTTATGCATATAACTCTCACGCTAACAATAGTGCATTGCTTGCTTCACAGGTAATTGGATATAAGGATGAAAATGCTGATGGCACGGTTAGCGATTGCGGTGCGGCATCAGCAGCCGAGTGTACAGCCGCAGATGAAACGGTGTGTGAAAATCATAAGGGTGGCAAAGACGGTTATAACCTGATTTACAACGTTTCTGTACGCAATTCATCTATCAAGTCAAGCAGCAACACATGCTGCGCGGGCATTGTTGTTTCGTTTAACGGCAACCCAGATATGTTCCAGCTTGTAAACTGCCTTTATGACGGTTATTCTTGCGAGCTTGGTAACGGAATTACCGACGGTAGTAACAACAATGCGGGTATCGCTGCATACAATTGGGGTATTAATAACTTCCAGGCAAGCGGATGTATATCTTTAAATGCTCCTTTGGCGCAAGAAACCTCAAGTGCTGAAAATCAGTATAACGACTATACAACAGGTAGAGGCAGCGGTCACCCCGTATATACATATAATTGCTATACAAATATTCCAAAGAATGTAGAGTCAACAATTATTGCTGCTACCGCAATCAATGCTGACAGCAAGGCGGCTGATTATTATAGCAATATGCCGCTTATTGACTGGGTGAACGGTTGGCAGATAGTTACTGATGATAGCGGTCGCGATATTCCTATGCCACGCGTTCGTACAGCAGCCGATGTTACTGCAACATGGGATACGGGCGAGACAGTGCTTCATTATAACAGATGGCTTAGCGTAGCCGACGGCGGCACAGGCACAGCGCCATACAACGGCAAAAACGGCAGATTTGAAAAATTTGTAGGTTCCGGCACCGAGGCTGACCCATATATTATTTCTACACCGTTAGAGCTTGCTCGCGCAATTGGTGTAGGCGGCACAAAGCTTAATAACAAGCTTCACTTTAAGCTGGCTTGTGACATTGACCTTAGCGATATGCCTTGGCTTAACGCGGTAGGCACACGCCCAACAAATGCAAGCTCTACCAGCTATGATAGAGTTTACACCTATGTTCCGTTTGAGGGTGTACTTGACGGCGACGGACATACCATCACAGGTCTTTATGCCGTAAACGGCAACACTGCTGAACTTTCTTATGGTACATATAGCAATGCTGCAGGTCTTATTCCTGTGCTTGCAAGCGGCGGTGTGGTTAAAAACCTTCATATCCGCAACTCTTATGCAGGTTCAGGCACAGGCTATGCAGGCGCGCTTGTTGGTGAGGCACAGCCAGATTCAACCATTTCGGGTTGTTCGGTTGAAAATTGTATAGTTGTAAGCAATGGTACAGATAACGACTATCATATGATAGGCTCTGCAGGCGGAAAAATCGAAAACCTGTACTATGTTGCTGGTAATAATTCAACAACAACAAACAAAACAGTATACGTTAACGCAGGTGGCGCAGTTGTAGAACCTGATGCAATTGACCTTGAGTCAGGCATCTGGTACAAGGGCGGTCTTGAAGGCAGTATGCCACAGCTTGTTAACCGCGCAGCAGCTATGACCGAAACTGACGTTTCGGGCCTTGGCGATACCGATTACAACTCGGCTGACCTTTCAGCGCTTAGAAATAAGCTTCTTAGAAAATCAGCTTATAAGTATATCTACGGTGACGTAAACCGTGACGGTAACATCAACTCTACCGACCTTGTTATTCTTCGTCGCGCTATGGTTGATGATTACGAGGACCTTGAAGACGGCTTCTGGCGTAATTTAGAGCTTGGTAAGGTTGCTATTTACTATTCTGAAAACGATACTCAGGATATGGCGCGCAAGCTTGAACTTTATTTCGAGTCGGAAGTACCAGGTCTTGATATGATGAAATACGCAACATCTGACGATACTGTAACCGATAGCAGTTTAACATCAGAAGATATCAAAGCTGCACCAACAGAAAACGCAGTTATACTTACACAGGGCGATCCTACAAAGGTTGCGTACAATACTTACTCGGTTACATACACCGAAGATAAGAACTTGGTTGAAATTTACGGCGGTTCGTTTACTGCTGTTGAGCAGGCTGTAATTAACTTTATGGTAAATTCTAGCCGCGCAACAGACAATATATATCAAATTGCAAACGGTGATATATTAAATGAAAAGTTATCTGATAAAAAGATAGTATTGTCAGGCGAAGACGCTAACAGTCTTGTAACGCTTAACACCACAACCACCGAATCAAGTTATAAACAAAAGGTAACTGTTGGCGGCGTGGATTATTATTACGCTTGGGGCGATGAATTTGAAGGCGTAAGTGATACTATATCATCAGATAATTGGACAATGAACAGTTATCGTGGCGAAGATGCAGGCAAGACATATCTTAACCAAGAAAATGCTAACCTTGAAGACCTTAAAGCCCTTTGGGTATGTGAGGATGGAAGACTTAGCATTTGGCGTGGTGTTAATAAAGATGCATTAACTCCAAGCATTAATGGTTATGATGCATATGAATGGGGTTATAAGGGCTTAAGCCTTGGCACCAGCGGCAAAAACGATTGGGGTAAAGACCTTGATGCAAACGATGCATATATTGAACCTGGTCTCATAACCACCAAAAACAGTATGCTCTTTAAACAGGGTTATGTCGAGATGGAGGCATCATTGCCCTCTGACGGTCATGCATTCCCTGCATGGTGGTTCCTAACCTACTCAAGTGAGAGAAATAACACCACTATAGCTAATTCGCTTTACGGTAAGGTGTTTAAAGAAAACAGCAATTGGGTGAATACCAACACCGGTAATTTCATCCCAGGTGATCTTTCAACATATAAATATCAGGTTCCATCTGCCCACCTTGAGCTTGATATAGTAGAGCCAATGCAGACTTTGTATAACGGCACATCTACTACAGCATATAAGTATCCAACAGGATCAAGCAATGCATATAAGAAAGATATAGATACCTACAACCATTATAAGAGAGACTTTAGCGTCACCGTGCATAAAATTTATAACGAAAACGCTGACAGTGATAATCTTTATATAATTAATTGGGCAAATTCAAGTCTTGCACAGACTATAGCAAGAGCTGATTTTACAACATCATCTTCAGCGGGCACTTGGATCCATAGATATAACGGTAGCAACTATTTTGACGCTAACGGTAGTGTATATCAAGGTTATCAACTAGGTAGTACTTGGTACAATTCAGGTACTGAGGTTGGTGCTTCGTATAATATGGCGCGCAAGATGACAGGCACTGTTAAATATGGCTTCTCTTGGTCGGTTGATGTAACTGCTGGTGAATATGACCTAAAGATTTATGTTGACCTTGACGGCAACGGCATTATGGCTGATAGCGAAATGGTTATGGCTATTAATGAAAGTACAGGTCATGAATCTAAATACGGTACAGATTATATTTATAGTCAAGGCAAAAATGCTGACGCTGAAATATGGAATCAGTATGCATATATGCTGCTTGACAACTGCTTCTATACAGCAAATCAAGGTGACGGTGTACAATATACCGATCTGTTAAGTCAGGAAACCACGGGTGATGCGGATTTTTCAACTGGTTCGGCATATCTTGGCAATCAAAAAACATATGATAACTATAAAGTTAAAGACAAAACCACCTTTGATATCAACTATGTTCGTGTTTATCAGCAGGATGGTATGCGTGATATCGTAACTCGCGATACCGAAGACTTCAACAACGGCAACCACTTTGGTTACGGAAAATAATTGAAGCACAAAAAAAGACTCCTTCGGGAGTCTTTTTTTAATTAACAAATTTTGCATACAGTAAAAAATGGCTCATCGCACAAAAATTTTAACTTTACAAACGATTTGTAATATGGTATCATACATATAGTGTTTTGTGAAATGCGGACACACAACAGAAAGGGGATTTTTTATGAAAATGATCTACAACGTAGAGGACAAGCCCAAGTTTGGACAGATGCTTGTCTTCGCAATACAGCAGCTACTTGCTATCATGGCTGCTACAATCGCAGTTCCCGCAATTGTGGGCAACGGTATGACAGCCTCGGCGGCGCTTTTTGGCGCGGGCGCAGGCACTATTATTTATCAGTTGTTTACAAAGTTCAGAAGTCCTGTATTTTTGGGTTCATCATTTGCGTTTATAGGCTCTATGGTGGCGGCTTTTGCAGGCGCTACATCGATGCAGTTGGGCTTTTTGGGTCTTATTATAGGCGCGATTTTTGCAGGTCTTGTTTACGTTGTTATTGCTATCATTGTTAAATTTGTTGGCGTTGGTTGGATAAACAAGCTTATGCCTGCAGTGGTTATTGGACCTACGGTTGCGCTTATAGGTCTTTCCCTTGCGGGCGCGGCTGTTAAGGACGTATTTTCATACGGCGCACAGGATGGCAACGGCTCGTTTATTATGACAACAAATATCTGGGTATCGTTTATTTGCGCTATGGTTACTCTTTTTGTTGTTATGATTTGCTCTACCTACGGCAAAAAGATGCTTAAGCTTATACCGTTTATTATCGGTATCCTTGCCGGTTATGCGGTAGCGCTTGTATTTACTTTAATAGGTATTGCAACAAATAACACAAATTTAATGATTATTGATTTTGCGCCCTTTAAGGCTTTGGTTGCTGAAGGTGTAAATTTTGGTACCTTTGTTGCAGTTCCTGAGTTCACATTCCTTACCGCTATCCAAGGTGCAAAGGATTTCAGTTGGTCTTATGTTGCTACTATCGCAGTGGCTTATGTTCCGGTTGCATTTGTTGTTTTTGCAGAGCACATTGCAGACCATAAAAATCTTTCTTCGATTATCGAAAGAGATTTGCTGGAGCAACCCGGTCTTCACAGAACATTGCTTGGCGACGGTGTAGGCTCTGCTGTAGGCGCAGTATTTGGCGGTTGCCCCAATACAACATACGGCGAATCGGTTGGCTGTGTTGCTATTACAAAGAATGCATCGGTTGCTACAATTACTACAACAGCTATTATTTCTATTCTTATTTCATTTATTTCACCGTTTGTTGCTTTCCTTGATTCTATACCCGGTTGCGTAATGGGCGGTGTGTGCATAACACTTTACGGATTTATTGCTGTAAGTGGTCTTAAGATGATTCAAAAGGTTGATCTTGAGGATAATGCAAACCTGTTTACAACATCGGTGATTCTTATTACCGGTATTGGCGGTATGGCGATGGCTATTGGTAAGGTTACGATTACAGCGATTGCATGCGCTTTGATTTTAGGTATTATTACCAATATTGTTCTTTCAAAAAAGAAGACATAAGATAAATAAAATATAAACTTTTCCTTAAAACCCATCCGAAAGGATGGGTTATTTTATTGCCTAAATATATATTGTATGTATGAATTTTGGGACATATACTACATATAGTTGCATCGGTTGCAATGGGTGAAGGTGCCATTTTTGGAGGGTTTGACAATTCTTTTGACATTTTTTGACAGAAAACCCCAAAAATGCAAAGGTTACAACTTTGTAACCTTTTAAAAAAGGCAGTTTTTTGGTCAAAATGCACAAAATCAAACCTTTTTATATGTTTGACATAGTTAAAAAAATAGGGTATACTAACATCCGTTGGCGCGAAAACGCCATATACTAAAAAAGTGAAAGAACACAAAAAAGGAGTAGTTAGATGCTTAGATTTAACAAAAGCGGTTTTAGTTTTGCAAAACTTTTGCAAATGCGTATGCCGCTTGTGGCAATGTTACTTATTGCCGCTATCTGTGCAGCAAGCTTGCTTTTTGGTACTGTAAATACATTTACCGTATCTGACGGTGAAAAAACACAAAAAATACACACACTTTCAACCGACGTTGAAAACGCTATGACTCTTGCAGGCTTTGGTAGTGATAAATATAAGGTTTTAAGTGTAAGTGCTACGGGTACTGCAACACATATTGATCTTGCGTATACATTTCCCGTGTATATCACCTGTGGTGATAAGACAACCACAATAGGCGCAACCGAGACCACGGTTGCAGACATTCTTAAGGACGCGGGATACGCGGTTGACCAGTTTGATATGGTAGAACCCTCACTTGATACAGTTATCAGTGACACAACGTATATCGATTATACCAACATTGACTATGTTACAGGCAGCTATACCGAGGCAATTCCCTGCACGGTAAAAACGGTTTATTCCTCTAAACTTGATGAAGGTAAGACTACACTTTCTGAGGGTAAGGATGGCGAACAGCAGGTTAATTACACCGCGAAGGTTGTAAATGGCGTTACTGTTGAAACGGTTGTTGACAGCCGTATAACATTAAGTGAGGCTGTAAACGGCACAAAAACCGTTGGTACAAAAAAGGCGGCTGTTAAGACAAGCGAGAATGTAAAATCTGTTTCCACACTTAATCCTTCGTCTCCTATTGAGCTTGATGCAAACGGAAATCCTGTAAATTACAAAAAGCATATAACCGTTCAGGCAACAGCATATACCTACACAGGTAACAACTGCTCAACAGGTGTTGCTCCGCAGCCCGGTTATATTGCAGTTAATCCTAACGTTATACCTTACGGTACAAAGATGTACATCAAGTCAAGCGACGGTAGCTACGTTTACGGTTATGCCGTAGCGGCAGATACAGGCGGATTTATAAAATCACGTCCTAACAACGTTGACCTGTTTATGTCAAGCAAGGCTGCTTGTACAGCATTTGGTAGAAGAAACGTTGAAATTTATATTTTAGAGTAGTGTCGCCCCAATAAGCGCAGACCAAAAGAAAAGTAAATGAAAATAAAAAAAGTCTTGTTAAGGTGAAAACCTGACAAGACTTTTGGCTTTTTTAAAGGAGAAATCCTACGGATTTCAAAATTTATACTTTTCTTTTTAAGACTTTTTTCGACACTTGGAGTACTTATGTACGCCTACCGTGCCGAATAAAAGCCTTTCTGCATCTTATTCTGACGACCCATTAAGACTATACAATTTAAGCACGTTTTCGCTAAGAATAGCGCGTTTTTCGTCGTCGGTAAGGGGTAAAGCCATAAAACGACGAAGTTCGATATCGGGCGAAAATACGGGGTAATCAGAGCCAAACAACACGCGATCTGTGCCATAGCGGCGTATAATTTCGGTAGCGCGGTCTATTGATAGCTCATAAAGGCTTGAGGATGAGTCCACATAAAAGTTGGGGTATCCTGCGAGTTTTTCACAAGCCTCATCCCATACCGACCAACCGCCTAAATGCGCGCCGATTATTGTAAGGTTTTTATAAATATCTAAAATCGGTACCAAGCGGTTTGGGTTTGAGTAGTCATATCGGTAATCACCCGTATGCATAAGTATTGGCATATTCTCGCCTTCGCAAAGCTCGTATATTTTAAGACAACGGTAGTCATCAATTTTGAACTTCTGAATATCGGGGTGCAGTTTAACACCGTGAAGGCCAAGTTCTTTTATATGCATCAGGTCGCCCTTTAAATTATCACTTTCGGGATGCAATGTGCCAAGACCGATAAGCTTATTGGGGAAAGCATCAACCTCGCGCGCGATAAACTCGTTTATGCTTTTAACCTGATGCGGCGTGGTAGCTACCGATTGAACAACAAAGCGGTCGATACCAACACTTTCACCCAATTTTAGCAAAGAATTTACAGTGCCGTCACCGAGTGCTGTCATATCGTAAAACCTGCCGGTACTTTCCACGGCAGGTTTTGCAATTTTTTCAGGGTATATATGACAGTGTGAATCGATAACGGTAAATTTGTTATCAATCATTTTGTTTACTCCTCGGTAAGTCCCAGACGCTTTGCAGCATCCTCGCGCATTTTATATTTAAGAATTTTACCTGCGGCATTCATTGGGAAGGATTTTACAAATTCAATGTAACGAGGTACCTTGTGACGAGCCATATGGTCTGCGATATACTGCTTCATCTCTTCTTCTGTCATTGTTTCGCCGTCTTTTAAGATGATGCAGGCCATAATTTCTTCACCATAGCGCTTGTCGGGAACACCGATAACCTGAACGTCCTTAACCTTATCACAGGTATAGATAAATTCTTCAATTTCCTTGGGGTAAATGTTTTCGCCTCCGCGTATAATCATATCCTTAAGTCTGCCTGTGATGTTGTAGTTGCCGTCGGGTGTGCGGCAGGCAAGGTCGCCAGTGTGAAGCCAACCGTCAGCATCAATGGTAGAAGCGGTAGCCTGAGGCATTTTGTAGTAACCCTTCATAAGATTATAGCCACGCGCTACAAACTCGCCGTTTACGCCATCGGGACAATCTTCACCTGTTTCGGGGTCAACGATTTTGCACTCTACGTTAGCAAATGCGCTACCAACTGTTTCGGTGCGAACCTCTAATGAATCGTAGTAACTGCTCATAGTGCAACCTGGGCTTGCCTCGGTCTGACCGTAAACCGATACGATTTCTTTCATATTCATAACCTCGGTTGCCTTTTTCATAAGGTCGGCAGGGCAGTTAGCACCAGCCATAATACCGGTACGGATATATGAGAAATCGGTTTTTTCAAAGTCTTCATGCTGCATCATTGCAATAAACATTGTAGGCACGCCGTTAAATGCAGTGATGTGCTCGTTGTGAACGCAGGCGAGTGCCGGCTTTGGTGAGAAATAAGGCAGAGGATACATGGTAGTACCGTGTGTCATTGATGATGTCATAGAAAGCACCATACCAAAGCAATGGAACATAGGCACCTGAATCATCATACGGTCGGCGGTTGACAAATCCATATGGTCGCCGATGTATTTACCGTTGTTTACAACGTTGTAGTGGGTAAGCATAACGCCCTTCGGGAAGCCTGTCGTACCTGATGTGTACTGCATATTACAAACGTCGTCTTTATCAACGGCGGCTGCCATACGGTAAACCTCTTGTACAGGTACCTGAGCGGCGCGGTCGATAGCGTCAGACCAGGTCATACAACCCTTTTGAGAGTAGCCGACGGTAATTACGTTACGAAGGAAGGGTAATCTACGGCTGTGAAGCGGAGAACCTACCTTGGTATTTTCGAGTTCAGGACAGAGTTCGGCAATGATTTTGCCATAGTGGGTGTCTTTTGAGCCTTCTGTCATAATAAGTGTATGTGTATCCGATTGCTTTAGCAGATACTCAATTTCGTGAATTTTGTAAGCGGTGTTAACCGTAACCAGTACAGCACCGATTTTAACGGTTGCCCAAAACGCGATATACCACTGCGGAACGTTAGATGCCCAAACGGCTACGTGAGAGCCCGCCTTTACACCCATAGAGATAAGTGAACGCGCAAAGGTGTCAACGTCGTCACGAAATTCCGAGTAGGTGCGTGTGTAGTCAAGTGTTGTATACTTAAATGCATACTGATCGGGGAAGCACTCAACCATAGTGTCGAGCACTTCAGAGAAGGTAAGGTCAATAAGTAAATCTTTTTTCCAAACAAACTTGCCTGTGTGACTTTTATTGTAGTAAAAAGTGCGCTCGTTTTTAGATGTATCGCCGTACTGCTTCATATAGCCAACGTACTGCGAGAATATGATTTCCATATCGTCAAGCTCAGCGCACCACGCAGGGTCCCAAACAAGTGATACAAAGCCGTCATAGTTTACAGAACGGAGGGCTAGCATCATATCACCTATTGGCAATTCGCCCTCGCCTATAAGGCAAAATTCCACACCGTCGGCAGTTTTTTCGGCATCGTTAATATGAACGTGTTTGATATAGGCACCCAAGTTTTTAATAATTTCTTCAGCACTTTCTCCACCTTCGAAGTAAGCGGCGGATATATTCCAGAGCGCTGCCAGATTATCGCAGGCAAATTGGTCTAAAATGTTGCGCAAATCTGCAGTTTTACAGAAAAGGCCTGACGTTTCAATTAAAATGATTATATTTTTTGCTGTTGCTACAGGAAGTGCTTTCTCAATAAAAGAAATAACTGTAGCATTAGCCGCGTCAGCATCAACAGCCTTTTCAGCCTTTACGCGAATGGCAGGAATGTTGAGGTTGGACGCAATATTTACACATTTTGAAAACTCTTCTATAGCGGCATCGGCTTTTGCTGTGGCACCAATATCGCAAAGTACGTCGATACAAGGAATTTGTAATTTCTTTTCATAAAGTCTGCGTGCTGTAGCGGCGGCAGTATAGTCGTGAAAAGCGCCGTCCTTGTCGGTGAAAAGGCGATTGTTTACGTTGTGCAGTTCAATACCGCCAAATCCTAAATCAACCGCTATATCGCAAAATTCGTCAAAAGAGCTGTTGTGCCAACCTTTTGTTGAAAATGATAATTTCATAATAGTTTGCCTCCTCGTAAACAATCTTGTTTACGGCATTGATGTATGCGCGAATACTTGCGCTGATAATGTCGGTAGAAATACCGTTGCCCGAATAAAGTTTGCCGCCCGATCGAAGCTTTACAATAGCCGAGCCCATAGCCTCTTTACCCTCGGTAACCGAGGTAATCTGGAAATCGTCAAGCTCGTAGTGGTGGCCTATAATTTGCTCTATTGCTAAGAAAGCGGCATCAATAGGGCCGTCACCAATGCAAATGCCCTGAATCTGTTCGTCGGCCTTTTTAATGGTGATTTGCGCAGAAGCAGGAATAATGTTACCCGTATTGATAACATAGTTTACGAGTGAATAGGTGGCAGGTACCTGAAGTGCTACAGAAGCAATAATTGCCTCAAGCTCTTTGTAGCCCACGTTCTTTTTAGCGGCTACGTGCTGAAATTCTTCATAAACCTTTGCCTTATCTTCGCTCGAAAGGTCGTAACCCAGCTTTGCAGCGGCGGTAGATACCGCTGCAATATCATCGTTTTTGTCAAGGTGAACACCCGTATCATCGGTGGTTTTAATAGTGGTATTGCTGTTTTGTGCAGCACCAGTTACCCAACGGATTTGTTTTACAATACGATGAAGCTCGGTAGTCTTGATGCTTGAAGTAAAGTTGTAGTCATTGCCACAATTTTTAACCATATCAGCAAATGTTTCAAGAGATACGGTTTCGCCGTCAACGGCGGTTTTAACAGTAGTAACGCCCTGCTTTACAGCAAGAATTGCTTGAGCTATGGCAAGACCGTTTTTGTTGTCGCATTTAACGCCAACCGGCACTGTGCAGTAGGCTACAACATTTGAAGCAAAAGCGGCAAAATCGTCTGGCATCATATTAGCGGCACTGTTGCAAACTGATACGCTTGTAGCACCGGCGTTAATTGCAGTTGTGATAGCGTTTTTAAGAAAATCAGCTTCGGCACGTGTAGCGTCAACTGCGCAAAATTCTACGTTAGCTACCGTCTGCTTTGCGGTAGCGATAGCGTTTTCAATATGAGCCAAAATTTTATCAGGCTTTTTGTGGCAGGTATATTCCATACCAACAGGCGACACAGGAAGCTCAATTCGCACCTGCGCGTTTTTAGCGTTTGCAAGAGAAGCAATAGCGTTTTCTACACTGTCGGCACCAACACCGGCGGCTACCGAAATTACACTGTTTTTAACAAATGATGAAATGGTTTTAATAAGCAAAATATCTACGCGAGCGTTTGCAATTTCGGGAAACTCTATAACGTCAACGTTTAGGTTTTCGAGTTGTCTTGCAACTTCAATCTTTTCTTTAAAGCTAAAGTGACTGTTCTCGCGGCACAGAGTCGCATCGGCTATTTTGATTTGTTTCATATGTGTTTTCTCCTTTTGCGCCGTGTTGGTCGACGTGTTTGTAAAAATAAAAAAGCCCGAAGCAAAGTTACATAACTTTACTTCAGGGACGAAAATTTGTTTTTCGCGGTACCACCCTGGTTGTTGCAAAAAGCAACCGCTTTGTCAAAGCTCCAACAAGCCTTGTGTCTTATAACGGGACAAACCGTAGCGACTTACTTAAAATTTCATTTTGTTCAGCCGTTCTGCTCAGGAATGAGGCTTTCTTTTAATATTCTTACCGTCTTACACCGACCGACGACTCTCTGAAAAGAAGGGAAGAAAAGAAATAATTCCTTCAAAGCATTTAAAAAATATTTGCTCGTATTATATCATAATGAAAAACGCTTGTCAAGAGTTAAAAACAAAAAATTGCCTTGAGTTTTCAAGGCAATTTTCAACTATTTTTCGTTGGTGTGATTAGCGGTTTTGTTAAGTTCTAAGAGCATATCAAGATGCGCTTCGCAGTCAATATAATGACCAAACACCTTGTTATCACGCTCGGTGCCTTCTTTTGAATAAGCACGGCCAATCCAGCCGTGATAAGAATCTCTTACGCTTTCACAATATTCACTATATCCTTTTTTATAACTGCCGTCAATTATGCTTTGATCAAGTTCTTTCATAAGATTTATGAGCATTTCCTTGGTTTCACCCTTTGAAAGCTCAATACCGTTGATTTCAGCGTTTATATTAAGTGGAATACGCTCAATTTCGCCTGTTAAGGTATCGTATCTGATAACAAACTCATAAGGCCAGTGAGGATAACACGCTCTCCAAGGACTTACAAAATGGAAGTTGCCCTGACCATAGCTTATGAACGAGCCTTTGTAATATTCGCTACATCCGATACAGTGACTATGTTGACAAGCAACCAAATCAGCGCCTGCATCAACAAGCGCGTGGGTGAGTTTGCGCATACGGGGAGAGGGGTAACGGCAGTTTTCCTTACCGCCGTGGTAAATTACGATTACCTTGTCGGCATTGGCTTTTGCCTCGCGTACGTCGGCAATAGTATCATAGCAGTCGTAAGGGCGAGATCCCATACGATCTTCGAGTGCATATGTATATTCGTGCTCGCAAACACAAACAAAAGCCACCTTTTCACCATTTTTTTCAAAATAAAAATTTTTGCGTGAGTCTTCGTAATTTTCGCCAAAACCTGTATAAGAAATACCCGCTTTGTCAAGCGCCGCAACAGTATCTTTATAACCTTGGATACCATAGTCAAAAATATGGTTATTAGAAAGGCCTACAAGGTTAATTCCAACTTCTTTCATAACCTCGGCGGCAATCGGTGTGCCTTTAAGACAAGGACCGAATTTTTCGATAGCGCCGTTGCTTTCGGTAAGCGCGCACTCAATGTTTGCAAAGTTGATATCGTTACCCTCAAGGAGTGGCAAAAAATCGCCGAAAAGAGTGTTGATAGCTTTTTGTTTAAATAGTTCGTTGGTGTTTTCCTTCGGGCAAAAGTCACCCATAAGCATGATTTTCATAATTATTACCTCTTATGTTATTAGCATAGTAAATTTTACCTAATCTTTTGTGATAAAATTAAAAATATCGAGTAATAGCTCGTCGGCTTCGGGATGACCTTGAATACCCAAAATATTGTCACCGTATTCAATGCCCTCTACCACACCGTCACCTAGCGCCGACCACGCGTTTATGGTAGCCAATGTTTGTGTTGGCGGTACGTGTAGGTAGTGGAATGTGCAAAGACGTATTTTTTCACAACCGAACACCTTGTGCAAAAGTGTGCCGGGTACTATATCTACGTCGTGCTTGGCAACGTCTTCGTTGCCACGTGGTGGTTGGGGACTGCGGTGATTTGGTATCGACTGTAATATCGAAGATTGAGTTTGCTTAAAATCCCAAATGGCTTTTGCAAGGTCACCTTCGTAACCTTGTTCTTCTACGCGTCGTCTAAGCTCAAGATAAACGTGTATTAGCTGCTCGCCGAGGCAAATACCAAGCAAGCGTTTGCCTGTAGTAATTGCATGATGTATAACTTGAAAGTGGTATGGAAAAAACGCCGCTCCGCCTTGCACCAAAAAAGTATCGCACATATTAAGTTGTTCTTCGCTTAACCAGTTATCAACAGGGGCAAGACATACAGGTGTGCCACCTGCTTCTGCAACGCGTTTTACATAGTTGTTGCCAAGATGATAAAAATCTTGCATACAACTTTCGTTTGTAGAGAGTACCAGTGATTTTGGAACAATTCCGACAATTTTGCTCATAAAAACACCCGACTTTATGAATTTGCACGATAGCGCTTAGTTATGATTTTAATATAACACAAAAGAATTATAATTTCAATAAAAAGCAACTGTTTTAACAACAATTGCTTTTTTATAATTTATGCTTCGATTTTTTGTGAACCTGTCGGATTTACTATACTGTAACCTACGTTTACAAGGTGATCGGCCACACGCTCAAGGCCGACGACGACAGATGAAAAATATGGGCTAACCTCTATGCTACAGTTACCATCGGCAAGTCTGTTGAAATGGTCTGCAGTAAGGTGTATTTTCATATCGTCAACTTTTTGTTCTAGTTCGGTAAGATTAGTGAGTTTTTCCTTGTGCTGATTTTCAAAAGCATCTTTAGAAATATCAAACATTTTGACAATTATGTCGCGCATATCGTTAATGTCTTGATGTGCCTGAGTAGAGAATGAAATATTTCTGTTTAGCATTTCTACACCAATTTCGTGGAAGTTTTCGGCGTGGTCACCAATACGTTCAAGGTCGTTTAGCACGTGAAAATAAGAGCCGATAGTTATTTCTTCACTTGCTTCGACATTGGCAGAAAGCTTAATCAAGTACTTTGTAAGTTCGCTATTGGTAAAGTCTATAATTGCTTCGTTTTGAGCAATTTTTGCACTATGAGCAGTAGAGCCTATATCCATAGCGGCAAAAGAAAGGTTAATGTTCTCTTCAACCAGAGATACCATATAATCAATTTCTTTCTTAACCTGCATAAGGGCCACAGGCGGTGTAGAAAGAAGACGCTCGTCGACAAATTTAAAGTTAGTAATTTCAACGGAATCTTTTTTATCTTTAATTACTGCGCATGAGTATCTAACAAGACCTTTAACAAAGGGTAGTAAGCAAAGAGTTGTTGTTACGTTAAATATAACGTGGAACAAAGATACCCTCATCTGCAAGGACATTTTGTCATTGCCCGGGAAAGCAGAGGTTAATATATTTACTATTTGGTCTTTAAAAATCCAAATAATAGCCGTGAATATGACGGTGCCAATAAAATTGAATGTAAAGTGTATTAGCGCTACGCGTTTTGAATTGGCATTTGCACCCACAGAAGCAAGCAGTGCAGTAACACACGTGCCGATGTTTGCACCTAAGATAATAAACAACGCAAGATCCAACGGAAGCACACCGGTACCCACCATTGTTATAACAACACCCGTAGCTGCAGATGAGCTTTGAATAAGAGCCGTAAATATAACACCTATTAATATAAGCAGTAAAGGAAAATTAACTCTTTCAAATATACCGATAAACATTTCTTCAACAAGTGGATTACCAAATGCTTGTTCGCTGCTCATAACCTCAAGACCAACGAATATTAAACCAAGACCGCAACAAAGACTGCCCGCAAGCTTGATTTTTTCTTTTTTGGCAAATCCCATCATAACGCCGGCAAACGCTAAAATATACATTGCCATATCAAAGAAATCATTCTTTAATGCTACAAGTACACCGGTAATAGTAGTACCAATATTGGCTCCCATAATAATTGGTGTTGCCTGCATAAGCGTCATAACACCTGCATTTACAAGACCGATAACCATTACCGATGTTGCCGACGAGCTTTGAATAATTGCCGTAACACCAGCGCCTATGCCAACACCCGAAAAACGATTATTGCTGATTTTTTCAAGTAATCGTTTCATACCGTTGCCGGCGCTTTTTTCTAATGCTTCGCTTAAAAAGTTCATACCAACAATGAACACACCAACGCCGGCCAGTAGCCATATAAGGCTTTGAATTAACTGCATAATCTCTCCTGAAGATATCATATAATTTTTCTCCTTTTCTATTTTGCAAGTCTAATTATAACAGTTGACTTTATATAAGTAAAATAGTATAATCTTATAAAATACATATAAATTTGGTTATGAATATTGAGGAGTAATTTGTTATGACTATACGACACTTAAAGGTATTTTTATGCGTATGCAAGCATCAAAGTATGACAAAAGCGGCAGAAGAACTGTTTATAGCACAACCTGCAGTTAGTAATACTATTTCCGAAATTGAGAAAAATTATAAAGTAAAGTTATTTGATAGAATAAATAAAAAATTGTTTTTAACCGATGAGGGTAAAATTTTACTTATAAAGGCGCAGGAGGTTTTGACTGCATTTAACGAGTTTGAGGAGATTGCTCTAAATTCTTCTAAAAAGCCGATTTTAAAAATTGGTTCATCCCTTACTATAGGTAAGCAAAAATTGCCTTGGCTTTTGCGTAATCTTAAAGAAAATTTTAAAGAGATAGATTTTCAGGTTTCGATTAACCAAACGTCTATAATAGAAAACAAAATTTTAAACGGTACGCTGGATTTTGCTTTTATTCAAGGAAAACCCTCAAACCCAAGCATAAAGTCACGTCTTGTTGACAGTAATACTCTTATAGCAGTTTGCGGAAAAAAGTATGCTATGCCCGATACGGTAACCCTTAAAGAATTGTGCCGTTACGACCTTTTGCTCCGTGAGGATGAAAGTGTGTCGCGTGACTTTTTGGATCATATTTTTGCCATGGAAAACATTGTTGTAACACCGGTTATGGAGTCTATAAGTAACCAGGCGCTAATTTCAGCGGCGGTGCAAAACCTTGGAGTTACAATTATGCCCGAAGCGCTACTTACACGTCAACTTGAAAATGGAGCGCTTCATAAAATTGAAATTCTGGATTACGAATTTACCAGAAATTCCTATCTTATATATCATAAAGATAAGAGCTTTGGAGCAGTCAAAAAAGAAATTTTTGATTTTTGCTACAAAAATTACAAGTATATGCATAAATGATATATCACAAGTATATATGTCCCTTTTTCTTACTAAAAAAGAAAAAGGGCACTTTCTTTTGTGAAAGTGTCCTTTTGTAAATTATAGTTGATATGTCCAACCGTAAGTATCTTCAATTTTTCCCCACTGAATACCCGTGAGTGTATCGTAAAGCATTTGTGTTACTTCGCCGATTTCGCCATTGTTTACAGCGTACTTCTGGTCTTTGTAGCAGAGCTCACCGATTGGAGAGATAACTGCTGCCGTACCGCAACCCCAAGCTTCTTTGAGGGTGCCGTTTGCCATAGCCTCTGCCAATTCATCAATGCTAAGCAAACGCTCGCTTACCTTATAGCCCTTGTTGCGTAAAACCTCAAGACAAGATTTACGAGTAATACCTGGAAGAATAGAGCCTGAAAGCATAGGTGTTACAATTTCGTCACCGATTTTGAACATAACGTTCATAGCGCCTACCTCTTCAATGTATTTGCGTTCTACACCGTCGAGCCAAAGAACCTGTGAATAGCCTTTTTGCTCTGCGCGTTCACCCGCACGGTTACTCGCTGCATAGTTACCGCCGCATTTAGCGTAACCTGTACCACCACGAACGGCACGAACGTCTTCGTCTTCTATCATAATTTTAACGGGGTTTATGCCTTCTTTATAATAGCTGCCAACGGGGGATGCGATTATAACGTAGGTTGCGTTATGTACTGC
>JAZSBS010000001.1:0-8956 GCA_045602525.1 Acutalibacteraceae bacterium | reverse complement strand
TATACTCCTTGGATGGTGCATCAGATAGGACAGGCAAATTACGGTCTTTATACCCTTGCAACATCGTTAATAACAATATTCATGCTCGATTTCGGGCTTGGTTCTGCAGTTTCAAGATTTGTTTCAAAATATCGTGCCGAGGGTAATCAGCAGGCGATAAACTCTATTATCGGTGTTATTTATAAATTATATATTGCGATAGATATTATTGTTTTGTTTGTACTTGTAGGTATTTACTTTTTCCTTGATGTTATCTATGTAAAATTGACCCCCACGGAGCTTGAGCAGTTCAGAACACTTTACATAATGGTTGCTGGATTTAATTTGATTTCGTTCCCGTTGTCTCCCTTAAATGGTATACTCAACGCATACGAGAAATTTATACAGCTAAAGTTTTGCGACCTTTTCAATAAACTGTCTACTGTGGGTTTAGTAGTAATAGCACTTGGCTTTTCGGCAAATGTTACAACAGTTGTTGCGGCAAATGTCATAAGCGGACTTATTACGCTGATTATTAAATTGGTTATCGTAAAGGCAAAGTTGCCACTTAAAGTTGATTTTCGTGCAGGTGATAAAACACTTTATAAAACGCTATTTGGATTCACTGCATGGACTACGGTTATCAGTATAATGCAGCGTTTTACCCATAGTTTTGCGCCGTCGGTACTTGGTATGACATCCAGTAGTCTTGAGATTGCAGTATATTCACCTGCGGTTGTACTTGAAGGCTACTTTTATACCTTGGCAACGGCAGTAAATGGGTTGTTTTTGCCTCGTATTTCGCGATTTATTGCAGATAAAAAGGAAGACGAGATACTAAAACTTATGATAAAAGTCGGCCGTTATCAGATAATGGTGCTGGGACTTGTGTTTATTGGGTTTTTATGTGTCGGTCAGGACTTTATGTTGCTTTGGATGGGACCTGAATATGCAAAAACCTATTATTGTGCGCTGATTATCATTTTCCCAAGTCTTATTTCTTGCTCACAGCAAATTGCGAGCACAACAGTCATAGCCAAAAATCTCATAAAATATCAGGCAATATGCCACATTTTTACAGGTGTTTTAGGTCTTGCTGTTTCATATGTAACTTCGATTTATGTAGGTGCGGTTGGCGTGTGTGTCGGAACCGCTGTTACGGGGCTTGCAAATATAGTTTATATGAATACCGTTTATCGTAAAAAAGCGGGTATAAATATGTTCGAGTTTTATAAAAAGTGCTATCTCAAAGCAGTTCCTTGTTACATAATTGTTGCGCTTATAAGTTTTGTTTTAATTTCTTTTATCAATGTTTCAGGTTGGATGGGACTTATAATTAAGGCGATGGTTATTTCGGTTATTTATCTTGCTGTTTTCGCATTTGTGTATTTTACAAAGGAAGATAGAAAATCTATTTTTGCAAGATTTAAAAAATAATTAAGAAAAGAGAGTTTATTTGGAAAGCAAAAAAATATTCAATAACTTTTTATGGCGATTTTTAGAGCGTTGCGGCTCGCAAGGAATTACCTTTATAGTGTCGATTGTATTAGCACGATTGTTAGCACCGGAAGTCTATGGTACAATTGCCATTGTTACCGTATTTACAACACTTTTGCAGGTGTTTGTAAATTCGGGGTTTGGTACTGCGCTCATACAAAAGAAAAACGCCGATGATACTGATTTTTCAACGGTATTTTACTTTAATATTGTTTTTAGTATTGTATTATATCTTGGTATGTTTTTTGCCGCACCATTTATAGCAGGCTTTTACAAAAACTCCGAGTTAACACCGGTTATCCGTGCGCTATGCTTGGTTGTAGTTGTTTTTGGCATGAAAAATGTGCAGCAGGCGTATGTATCAAAAAAATTAATGTTCAAAAAATTCTTCTGGTCAACACTTGGGGGAACACTCAGCGGAGCCGCCGTTGGTATATATATGGCATGGGCAGGTTTCGGTGTTTGGGCGCTTGTAGGCCAGCAACTTACTAATGCTGCTGTTGATACACTTATCCTTTGGGTTACGGTTAAGTGGCGACCAAAATTATTGTTTTCATTTGAGCGATTAAAAAGCCTTTTTGCTTTTGGATGGAAAATGCTGGCATCGTCGTTATTAGATACGCTATATAACGATTTAAGAACACTCATAATCGGTAAAATGTATTCATCAGAAGATTTGGCATTTTATAACCGCGGACACACGTTACCTAACTTTATAACGCAAAACGTAAACTCATCAATCGACAGTGTGTTGTTGCCGGTAATGGCGGCCGAGCAAGATAATGTGGTTGCGTTAAAATCAATGACACGCCGCGCTATAAAAACCGCCACATATTTAATAATGCCGTTAATGGTGGGAATGGCGGTTTGTGCGAAACCGATTGTCAGCTTGTTGTTAACTGATAAATGGTTACCCGCCGTACCGTTTTTAAGAATTTTTTGTATTACCTATTGCTTTTTTCCGATTCAAACTGCCAATCTTAACGCGATAAAGGCCTTGGGCCGAAGCGACCTGTTTTTAAAACTTGAAATATGGAAAAAGGTTTGTGGATTAATAGCAATTTTATCAACCATGTGGTTTGGTCCGTTGGCGATGGCATATAGCGCGATTGTAACTACTTTTACATCGCAAGTAATTAACTCTTGGCCCAATAAAAAGCTACTTGATTACAGCTACCCTGAACAACTTAAAGATATTTCGGAAAACATCTTTTTATCGGTAATTATGGGCGCTATTGTTTATTGCGTAACATTCCTTAATTTAGGCAATATAGCAACGTTAGCTATCCAAGTAATTTTGGGCGCTGCAATTTATACTTTGGGTTCAAAGCTTTTAAAACTTGAAAGTTTTGAATATATATTAGGAGTTTTGAAGTCGTTTTTCAGAAAGAAATAAATGTATTTAGGTTTTAATAAGGAGATAGAAAAATGAAAGCATTAATATTAAACTCAGGTATGGGAAGTCGAATGGGCGTTTTAACAAAGGAGCACCCAAAGTGTATGACAGATATTCCTAAAGGACAATCTATTTTGAGCAGACAACTTGGAATAATAAAAGAATCGGGAATTACCGATGTGGTTATAACCACAGGTTATTATGATGATGTTCTTATTAATTATGTTAATTCGTTAAATTTGGGGTTAAACGTTACCTTTGTTAAGAATCCTATTTATTCTGAAACCAACTATATTTATTCAATATATTGTGCAAGAGATGTGCTCTATGATGATATTATTATGATGCACGGCGACCTCGTTTTTGAAAAAGAGGTTTTTGAACGGGTAATAAATAATTCTCGCAGTTGTATGACAGTAAGCACTACTTTGCCTTTGCCTGAAAAAGATTTTAAAGCAGTTATAGATGGCGAGAAAATTAAAAAGGTTGGTATTGAGTTTTTTGAAAGCGCATTGGCGGCACAACCGCTTTACAAGCTTTTGAAAGATGATTGGAAGGTATGGCTTGAAGAAATATCGGCATTTTGCGAAAGCGATAACCGTAAATGCTATGCCGAAAACGCATTCAACTGCGTTTCGGATAAATGTAATATCTACACGCTTGATTTTAAGGATGCGCTGTGCGCTGAAATTGACACTCCCGAGGACCTCGAAGTTGTATCAAAAAGGTTAGAAAATCTTTAAAAGTTCCTTTTTACACTAAAAAGAGATAGGGCTCCTCGTAGCGAAAGGGCAGGAATAGATAAATGAAAATATCAAAAATGGCGGATTGCGTTACACCGTCGCTCACAAGAAAATTGTTTAATATGGCGCTTGAGATAGGCGATGATGTTATTAATTTAACGCTTGGTGACCCCGACATTTTACCGCCTGAAGAAATTAGAAGTGCCGCTTGCGAAGCGGTTATGCTCGGTAAAACAAGATATTCTGCCAACGCGGGCCTCATAGAACTGAGAAACACATATGCCGAGTTTTTTAAAAGAAATTATGGCATTAGTATAGACCCGCAGTGTAACATAATTGCTACCGTTGGCGGTATGGAAGCGTGGTTTCTATCCCTTGCCGCAATGATTAACGATGGCGACGAAATAATAGTTTTAGCACCGTACTATGTCAATTATATTCAGATGATTAAAATGCTCGGCGGTGTTCCAGTTATTATTGATAGATTCGGCAAAACCGAGTCGGAACTCGTATGCGAAATTGAAAAAAATATAACTGACAAGACGCTCGGGTTAATCGTTAACTCTCCTTGTAATCCGACAGGAGATATATTAAGTAGTGAGTTTTTGGATAAGGCCGCCAATTTGGCTACACAAAATGATTTGATAGTAATATCTGATGAGGTATACAATTCGCTTATTTATGATGGCGGTGTGGCCGATAGTATAATTTTGCGAGAAGGCATGAAGGATAGAACGGTTGTTATTGATAGCTGCTCTAAACGTTTTGCGATGACAGGTTGGAGAATAGGTATAACAGTCGGTCCCGCATGGCTTATTGCAAATATGACCAAAATGCAGGAAAATGTTGCGGCCTGCGCTCCGGTTGTTTCTCAATATGCCGCAATAAAAGCATATGGTGAGGATTTTGATTATTCGTATATTAACAAAACATATAATCATAGGCGTGATATAGTTTATGATAGATTATGTAAAATACCGTTGTTGGAATGTAAAAAATCGGCAGCTACCTTCTACTGCTTTGTTGATATTTCAAAAACAGGTTTGGACGCCGAAACATTCGCATATAAGTTACTGGAAGAGGCACACGTTGCAGTTGTTCCTGGTACAGCATACGGAGAGCAGTACACATCATATATAAGAATTGCTTTTACATTAAAGGACGAGCTTTTAGTGGAAGCAATGAATAGATTTGATAAGTTTTGCAGGGGTTTGGAAAAATGAAAAAAGTTTTAATGCTTGGCGGTTCAATGCAGCAAACACCCGCCATTAAACGTGCTAAGGAAATGGGATTTTATGTTATTACGTGCGATTATCTTCCCAATAATCCGGGGCATAAATATGCGGATGAATATTATAACGTAAGCACAACCGATTTGGATGGCGTTTTAGAGTTGGCTAAAAAACTTAATGTAGATGGTATTGTTCCATACGCATCGGACCCTGCCGCTCCTACAGCAGCTTATGTTTCCGAAAAGTTGGGAATTCCGGGAAATCCTTACGAGTCGGTTAAGCTTTTAACCGAAAAGGATTTATTTAGAGATTTTTTGGCAAAAAACGGCTTTTGCACCCCCAAAGCGAGCGGTTATGTAACTTATGAGCAGGCAGCCGCCGATATTGATAACTACAAGTTTCCCGTTATGGTAAAACCGGTGGATTCATCGGGCAGTAAGGGTGTAGTTAAAGTATACGATAAGGCAGGGTTAAAGGATGCCGTTGAGGAAGCGTTGATGTACTCACGCGGTAAGCGTTTTATAGTAGAGGAATTTATTGTAAAAAAGGGTTATCAGGTTTCGGGTGATGGTTTTTCGGTTGACGGAAAGCTTGTGTTTACAAGCTACGGCAACGAGCTTTACAGTGGCAAGGGTACCCGCGAGTATGTGGCTTTAGGTGAGTTTTGGCCCACTATGTTGACACCCGAGCAAAAGGAAAAGGTTGATGCCGAACTCCAACGACTAATAACAGCATTGGGTATGAAAACCTCGGCTTACAATATTGAAGTGATTTTGGATAAAGATGACAATGTGTATATTCTCGAACTGGGACCGCGTAACGGAGGAAGTTATATTCCGCAGTTAATACAATACGCGACGGGTGTAGATTTGGTTGACTATACGTTGTTGGGTGCTGTAGGGCTTGATTGTTCCGATTTAAAAATGGCCGAAACCACTGGCTTTTGGAGCAATTATATGATTTTAAGCACTGTATCTGGCAAGTTTGAGAAAATATGGTTCGATGAAGATTTTAAAAAGAATAATTTGCTGGATGTTTATTGCACCTATAATAAGGGCGATAAAGTAACCGCATATCAAAATACCTCGCACTCGTTGGGTACAATTATTTTTAAGGCAAATTCTTTTGAAGAGATTAAAGAAATTGCCGAAAATATTGAAAAATACTATAGGGTAGTGGTTTCGTGAGCGAGTTTTTAAAAATAGAGGATGCGGCATTGCTCGAAAAGTATCTTATTGATTTTGAGGTGTGCTTTCCTCATTTAAAGGAAAAGGTTAATATAAATGAATTTGCGATAAAACTGGCAAAATATGCTGAAAATTATATTATGCTGGAATGCGGAAAACCGATAGGTATAACTTGTTTTTATGCTAATGATAGCGAAAATTTTTGCGGTTATATAACACTTATCGGTATAATGCCACAAACGCAAAAAGGCGGGTTTGGCAAGCAACTTATGTTTTTTACCCTCGCAAAAATGCAGGAAAAGGGTATGAAAAAAGTAAAACTCGAGGTTGATAGTGATAATATAAATGCACAGGGCTTTTATTATCATTTAGGGTTTGAAAACGAAAAAGAAAACGAAAAAAGCTTATATCTTATAAGGGAGATATAGTAAATGACCGAATGGCAAAAACTTATAGAAAACGGGTTTTTAAACGAAGATTTTTTTAACGAAGAGATTATCTGTGATTATAAAGTAACTACTGAACTTAAAAAAATCTGGGCAATAGAACTTGATTTGTTACGTGAGTTTAAACGGGTTTGTGATAAATACAAATTAACTTATTATGCTTATGCAGGCACACTTTTAGGTGCTGTTAGGCACAAGGGTTTTATTCCTTGGGATGATGATATCGATGTTTGTATGCCAAGGCGAGATTACGATTTATTAACAAAGCTTTATGCTGATGAATTTAAAACACCTTACTTCATGCAAACACCGTATACCGATAGCGAATATGCTTTTAGTTTTGCAAAAATAAGAAATATTAACACTTGTTTTGCTGCCGAAGCTTTTATTGAAAGCCCGATGAATCAGGGTGTGTTTCTTGATATTTTTCCTTTGGACGATTCATCTATTGATGGTTTATTTGACCGCCGAGAAAAAATAATGGCTATACTTAAAAAGTGTTCCGCATTTATGAGTCGCAATAATAAGTATATACATAATAAACATAGTGCATTTGCAAAGGAATTGAGTTTTAATAAAGGCGATAATATAGAACTTTACGAGAAAATTCAGAGTGTTCCTCTTGAAAATAAGTCAAATTTAGATTCATTGGCAGTTGAAGTGTGTACCATTTACAGTTCCGAAAAGAACTTATGGCCCAAAGAATACTATAAAGATAGCATGGAGGTACCTTTTTGTAACACAACAATACGGGTGCCGAAAGAATATGACAAGGTTTTATCGGTAATGTACAAAGATTATATGGAGTTTCCGCCATTAGAAAAGCGAGGACTTTGGCATAATGGCGTAATTAAAGACCTTGACAGGCCGTTTGATACGGTACGCAGTGCTTATTTAAAAAAGCAAGTTTCCATTTAAAATATTAATCTTGTCTTGGAGAGTAAAATGAGTAATTTAAAAGGGAAAAAATTATTAGTGTTGGCAGGTGCCGCGGTACATTGCAAGGTGGTTGAAGCCGCAAAAGCGATGGGAGTTTATACCATTGTAACCGACTATTTGGAGCATTCACCCGCAAAGGAAATAGCTGACGAAAAATGGATGCTTAACATTGTGGATGTTGATGCCGTTGTGCAAAAATGCCGCGAAGAAAAAATAGATGGTGTGCTCAATTTTTGTATCGATCCCGCGCAGCGTCCGTATCAGTTGATATGTGAAGAATTAGGTTTGCCGTGTTACGGAACAGCAGAACAGTTCTTTATAATGACCGACAAACCATCTTTTAAAGAATTTTGCATTAAAAATAATATTGATATTATTCCAACATATTCAGTGTTTGATATAGAAAACAATAACTGTGAATATCCGATATTTATTAAACCCACTGATAGCCGTGGCTCACGTGGACAAGCCGTATGCTTTTCAAAGCAAGAAGCGCTCGATGCAGTCAAGGTCGCGGAAAAGGAATCGAGTGCTGGTGGTGTGGTTATTGAGAAATTTATGCACGGCAAACAAGATTTTTCTATGACATACTTTGTATGTAACGGTATACCATATCTCATAAGAACCTGCGACAGATATTTAGGAAAGTTAGAGGATAAACTTAATAAACAGTGTGTAGGTTGTATTGCTCCGTCAAGATATACGGATTTTTACATAGAAAATGTGCACGAAAAGGTTGTAGAATTCATAAAAGCATTGGGCATAAAAAACGGACCTGTATTTATGCAAGGATTTATTGATGGCAATACGGTGAGGTTTTACGACCCAGGCCTTAGATTCCCGGGCGGCGAGTATGAACGGCTGTTAAAAAATGCAACAGGTGTAGATTTGATATCGGCATTAGTTGAATTTGCATTGACAGGCAAAATGACTTTGCCTGAAGGAATAGATAGCAAACCTTATAAATTGAATGACCATTTCACCATTCAATTACCCATTACTGCACGTGCCGGAAAGATTGCGGTGTTTGATGGAATTGATGATATAGCCAAAAATCCAAAGGTAACAAGTGCGTTTAAGCGTTACGAAATTGGCAAATCTGTTCCGCCATCAGGAGATGTACGCCAACGAGTGTGCGAGATAGCATTGGTCCTAGATAAAAACGATTCGGTGCAAGAATATGTATCGTGGGTGCAAGATAAACTTAAAATTCTTGATGAAAACGGCGAAGATATGTTAGTGTCGCTGGTTGACCCTAAACTTCTGGAATACTAAATAATAAGGAGAATTGTTATGCCAATTGAATTTTTGTATTTGGCCGTGGTTTTTGCAGTCGCAATTATAGGTTTCACACTGCTGAAGAGACCGTTGCATGAGTGTATGCTCGTAGCTTTTATAGCTCTTGTTGCAGTTACGGGCACCTGGAGCAATGTGGGGAAATATATAATTGATGCGATGACAGAGTCAAGTTTATATGTAATTATTGTATTTGTTGTGTCAGCAGCACTTTTATCTAAGACAACTGTTATAGATGATT